>JBIISW010000089.1:0-10820 GCA_044340865.1 Bacteroidia bacterium
CGTCTTCTTCCAATGGTATTTTTTTATTTTGCCAAAATTGTTCATAGGCTTTAATTGTTTCAAAGTAATTTGCTTTTGGATCATTCATCATTTCAATCCAATACGGATGTTTACTATAATTTAATTTTTTAGCAGTTGATTGAGCAATCATTTCAGGTGACTTAATGATTAATGTTAAAAAGGAGATAATCGCTATAAAGTGGATTCTATTTTTCATGTTAGGTTATAAATGGTAGTTATACAAAATTATAAGAATCCTTATATTATATACTATTTTTCAAATTAAATTATTTACTTTTTTTTAATATATCAATACATCTCTTAACAATTTGATTGCGTAAAGGATAATTTCTTTTTATTTCCTTAATATAAAAAAAGGATTTAGTTAATAATGCGACAGTACATTTGAAAAAACTAATCATGTATAGTAAAAGAGAATTACAAACTTTAGTTATCAGTGATATTCATTTAGGTACATTTGGCTGTCACGCAAAAGAATTATTACACTACCTTAAAACAGTTAATCCCAAAACATTAGTACTCAATGGAGATATTATTGATATGTGGAATTTCAGTAAAAGTTATTTTCCTCCATCTCACATGGATGTGTTGAGACAGATTTTAAAAATGTCGAGTACAGGAACACATGTGTATTACATTACAGGAAATCATGATGAAATGCTTAGAAAATACACCGATTTACAATTAGGTAATTTTGAGATTGTAGATAAATTATTAATGGAATTAGATGGCAAAACAGCATGGTTTTTCCACGGAGATGTGTTTGATGCCAGCACAAAAGGATATGCCAAATTTTTGGCAAAGCTCGGAGGAAAAGGCTATGATTTACTGATTCTGATCAATCGTTTTATCAATTGGTTTTTGGAATTATTAGGGCGAGATAAAATGAGTTTTTCTAAAAAAGTAAAAGACGGTGTAAAAAAAGCCGTTGCATTTGTAAATGACTTTGAAAGTACCGCAGCTGAATTAGCCATTGAAAAAAATTACGATTACGTTGTTTGTGGTCATATTCACATGCCACAGATAAAACACGTTACTAATGAAAAAGGCACTGTTACCTATTTAAATAGCGGCGATTGGGTTGAAAATTTAACCGCGTTAGAATACAATGATGGTAAATGGGAAATCTTTAATTACGATCAAAATTTTGAAAACTTGATTTACCTCAAAGATAATTTTAAACAACAAGATATTGTCTCTAAAATTTTAGCATCTTAAATTTAATATTCATGAACATATTTTATGCCATACAAGCTACTGGAAACGGTCATATTAGCAGAGCGCAGCAATTATATCCATATTTAAAAAAGTTTGGAGACGTTGATTTTTTTTTAAGTGGTAACAATGCAAATTTAGATTCTTCTTTACCTATTAAATACAGAAGTGAAGGTTGTAGTTTACATTACAGTAAATGTGGTGGCCTTAATTATGTTGACGTTATCAAAAACATTAAACCGTTTATGATGTATAAAGATGCGAAATCATTGCCCTTAGAACAGTATGATGTCATCATAAATGATTTTGATTTTGTAACATCTTTGGCTTGTAAATTGAAAAAATTGCCTTCTGTTCAATTAGGACATCAAGCTAGTTTTCAATCTGATTTAACGCCACGCCCTGAGAAGAAAAGTGTAGTAGGTGAAACAATATTAAAACATTACGCGCATGCTACGAATCATATTGGATTTCATTTTGATGCCTACGATACATTTATCGTTCCACCAGTTATTAAAGATGAATTTATTAATGCAGAAGTACAAGATTTAAAACATGTAACCGTTTATTTGCCGTCTTTTCAGCAACATTGTTTATTAGAGGCCTTTAATAAATTAACAGACATTCAATTTCATTGGTTTTTAGCTGACGTTGAAACAACTAGAACTGAAAATAATATCACCTATTATCCAGTGAATCAATTGTTGTTTAACAAAAGTTTATTAACCTGTCATGGATTAATAACAGGAGGTGGCTTTGAAACACCCGCAGAAGCTTTGTATTTAAAGAAAAAGCTCATTAGTATCCCCATAAAGAATCATTATGAGCAACAATGCAATGCAGCGGCATTAAAAAAAATGGGAGTGTGTGTATTAGAAGATGTGGATGAGCAATTTGCCGATGTTATTGAGAAATGGTATACCCAAAAAAACACGAACCCAATTGTAAAAGCGAATAACATCAATGAAACGCTTCAATTAATGATGGACACCTATCCAACCAAGAATTACTATTAATTGGGGTTTATGTTTATTTTAGTTGGTGATATAGATTTTTTATTCAGTAAAAAAAGACGTAGCTTTGCAAAATAGTTTAAAAACATGAGAAAAGTTATTGAATACCGTAAATTATTAGGAGTTGATAAAGCAGTTACGTTAAGTGAATTAAAAAGCATTTATCGTAATTTCATGAAAGAATTTCATCCTGATAAAATTCAAGATAACGAAGAAGCTAAATTAGCCGCTGAAGAAAAAAGTAAATTGGTTATTGAAGCGTATCATTTTTTAGTGAGTATTGCTCCCGAAACAATTGCAGCTACATTAGAAGAATATACTAAAACAACCACCACCAGTAATATTGCAGATATTAATTACAAAGGTAAACGTTTACGTATCGATTTTACAGATGGGTCTGGTTACGAATATTACGGTGTTCCCGAAAACACATTTTCTAAATTAATTAATGCCGATTCTCAAGGTAGATTTGCACGTCGCCATATTTATACTTCTTTTCTTTATAGAAACGTCAGTAAATTAGGAGTAACAGTTTAATTTTATTTTTTAGTTTTATTAAATTCATAGAATGAAATATTTTCTATTGATATCATTTTCAATTTTCAGTTTTTGTTTTGCTCAGGTTAAGTCAAATTTAATTAAGATTGTGGCTGATGATAGGTCTGAATATGATTGTTTCGGTTGGTCAACAAATATATTTGGTAATTATTGCGTAGTTGGTACTTCACAAAAAAGAGTTAAAGCACTTGTTGGTTATAAAACTTTGACAGAAGTTGGCGGAGCTTATATTTTTGCAAAACAAAAAAATGGTAATTGGCAACAGACTCAATTACTGTTGCCAAATAAACCTAAAATATTTGATTCTTTTGGCACTTCTGTTAGTATGTATGAGGGAAATCTTGCTATTGGATGCAATGGTGATGATAGCAATGATTTGAAATTAGATGATATTGAAAGTGGTGGAAATAGGATGGGGGCAGTTTATATGTATAAATTAGATAAATTTGGTAAATGGAATAAAACTCAAAAAATTGTTTTGGATAACAGGTCTTCTTCAGATAATTTTGGAAAGAAAGTTTTTTTGCATAAGAACAAATTAGCGATTAGTTCTCCTTTTAGAACATTTAAAGATTCTAAATTAACAGGCGCAGTTTATTTATATGAACAAAGCCATACTGGCGCTTGGGTTCAAAAGCATACAATTAATTGTCCTGAAAAAGATGGTTATTTTTTTGGTGAAGACGTTTCACTTTCAGATAGTTTATTAGTTATCAATTTAAAGTTGCCTGAACGAGTATATGTTTATAAATTAAGTAATAATAATTGGGAACTTATTTCAAAGTTAAATGCTACGAATTTAAGCGATGCTCAATTTGGAAGTTCGGTTTTTGTAAGAAATAATTTAATTTTTGTTGGTGCTAATGGTGGATATGAAAATAATTCTTCTGTTTTTGCAAATAATATGGACACAATTGCTTTTAGAAAAATTAATTTATTGGGTTCAGGGTCTGTTTACATTTATTCAGTGAATAAGAATGATTGTAGTTTTAAACAAAGAATAGTTGCGAAAGATATTAAAGCAGATATGCATTTTGGAATGTGTTTGAGCGCATCTGATAGTTTACTGGTAGTGGGTGCTTTTGGTGATGCTCTTGATGTTGAAAATTTAAGAGATAATCGTTATGCTGGAGCAGTATATGTATTTAAACAAAGTAAAACAGGCGATTGGTTAGAAACTAAAAAGATTGTTTCTCCTCAACGTTCTATATGGGATAAATTTGGATTTTCTGTTTCAGTATTTAATCAAACACTCATCATTGGCTCTCGATTTGAAAAAGAAAATGCTAATGAAAAATTCCCATTAGAATCTGCTGGTGCAGCTTATATTTATGAAGACAAATAGTTTAAATAATTACAGTTTAATTTTATTTTTTAGTTTTATTAGGATATTTTTTTGCTATCCTTAACGATTCAAGTGTATCTTTGGTTTGTAATAATGACAAATTAAAAACACATGACTAACAATCCTTTTCTTTCTGAATTCAATACGCCTTTTGATACGTATCCTTTTGATAAAATTAAAGTTGAACATTATTTACCAGCCATCGAAGAAGGCATTAAGCAAGGTTTAGCAGAAGTTGATGCGATTATTCATAATCAAGAAACACCTAATTTTTCAAATACCATCGAAGCTTTAGAAAAAGTGGGTGGATTGATGGAATTAGTAAGCTCCGCATTTTTTAATTTAAATTCTGCAGAAACATCAAAAGAAATGCAGGAATTAGCCAAAGAAATATCTCCAAAGCTAAGTGATTATTCAAATGACATTATGCTGAATGACGCACTTTTTAAACGTGTGGAATTAGTTTACACTACAAAAGATTCATTAACGTTAACACCAGAACAACATACTTTACTGAATACAACTTATAAAAGTTTTGTGCGTAATGGTTCAAAATTAAATGCAGAGCAAAAAGAAAAAGTAAGAGCCATTGATAAAGAAAAATCACATTTGTCATTAGTATATAGCGAAAATGTATTAGCTGAAAGTAATGGGTATGAATTGGTAATTACTAATTCAGTTGATTTATCCGGCTTGCCCGATGGTATTATCGAAGCAGCTAAACTTACGGCCATTGAAAAAGGAAAAGAAAATGCATGGGTGTTTACTTTAGATTATCCTAGCTACGGACCGTTTATGACGTATTCAGACAACAGAGTATTGAAAGAGCAATTATTTAAAGCGTATGGTTCTAAGGCATTTAAAAATAATGAGCACGATAATCAACAAGTCTTAAAACAAATAGCTGTTTTAAGACATGAACGCGCTGTAATATTAGGTTATAAATCGCATGCCGATTTTGTGTTGGAAGAACGCATGGCTGAATCTCCAAATAAAGTCGTTGCCTTTTTAGAAAATTTATTAGACAATTCTTTATCCTTTGCTAAAGAAGAGTTAGCCGAATTAAAAGCGTATAGTCAGTCTATTGGCGGTCCAGCAGATTTAAAAAGATGGGATGTGACCTATTATGCCGAAAAATTAAAAAAAGAAAAATTTGCTATTGACGATGAATTATTGCGCCCGTATTTTAAATTAGAAAATGTGATTGCTGGTGTTTTTGAAACAGCCAAAAAATTATATGGTTTATCGTTTGTTCAAAGAAATGATATACCGTTATATCATAAAGATGTAACAACGTATGAAGTAAAAAATGCAGCGGGCGATTTTTTAGCTGTATTTTATGCTGATTTTTTTCCACGCGCAGGAAAAAGTCAAGGGGCTTGGATGACAGCTTTTAAAAATCAAAAAATAGTAAATGGCGTAAACGTCAGACCTCATATTTCTATCGTTTGTAATTTTACCAAACCAACTGAAAGTAAACCTTCTTTATTAACGTTTAATGAAGTCACAACATTATTTCATGAGTTTGGACATGCGTTACATGGCATGTGTGCAAATACGCAATATGCAAGTCTTTCGGGAACAAGTGTGTACTGGGATTTTGTTGAATTACCTTCGCAAATTTTAGAGAATTGGTGTTATGAAAAAGAGTGTTTAGATTTATTTGCGAAACATTATTTGACCGGCGAAACAATACCCTCTGAGTATATTCAGAAAATAGTTGACTCATCCAATTTTCAAAGTGGCTTAGCAACTATCCGACAAATTGGTTTGGCAACGCTGGACATGGCTTGGCATAGTCAAAATCCAAAAGATATTACAAGCATAAAAGATTTTGAAACACACATTACATCCAAAACAGATTTAATGGAACCCGTTTTAGAAACAAGTACTTCATGTTCTTTTTCTCATATTTTTTCAGGAGGTTATTCTTCTGGATATTATTCCTACAAATGGGCTGAAGTTATTGATGCCGATGCCTTTGAAGCTTTTAAGGAAAAAGGAATTTATAATAAAGAAGTGGCTGATTCGTTTCATGATAATATTTTATCTAAAGGTGGAAGCGAACATCCATCTATCTTATATAAACGTTTCAGAGGCAGAGATGCTGATCCGAAAGCATTATTAAGAAGAGCTGGTTTAGTAAAACCATAATGGTTTTGCAAAATTAAAAACATAAAAAAACTTCAAGAATTTCTTGAAGTTTTTTTTATAAAATGAATAGGTTTATTTAACAGCTATGACTGATATTTCAACATTAACATCAAGTGGTAATCTAACAACCTGAACAGTTTCTCTTGCCGGAAAATTGCCGGTGAAAAATGAACCATATACTTCATTCATGGCTGCAAAATTATTCATGTCTTTCATAAAGATGGTTGTTTTAACTACGTGTGTGAAATCCATATTGGCTTCACTTAAAATAGCTGAAACATTTTCCATCACTTTTTGTGTTTCACTTTTAATATCGCTTAAGGTTAATTCCCCTGTTTTTGAATCTTTGGCAACTTGGCCAGAAACAAACAATAGGTTGCCTGATGCAGGAACCATGTTAGCGTGACTATAAGGACCAATTGGTTTTGGTGCATGTTCTGATGTGATAACTGTTTTCATAGGATATGTTTTTTTGTTTTTAAAAATACGAACTTATTTATGATTTTGCATGAAGGATTGAAACGAAATGCCTGATCCTTTAGAAAGCTATTGCTAGGCAAGGCGAATAACCAAATAAATTAACACATCAAGAAATTCTTTAGTATGTTTGTGGTATGCAAATAAACGATGTGATACTAGAAATTAAGAATTTAAAAAATAGTTCATTACATAAATCTGCTTTGGAAATTTTTAGATTATTGGAAACCAACAGAACTGTATTTGTAGATAAAATGGATAGTGATAATTTTACGCATTTATTAAAAGGCTTTGAGCAATTGAGTTATGCTAACCCTAAAGAATACGTTACCACCAGTTACCAGAGAGATTATCAAACGCATTACGATTTATTAGTATTTTATTTAAGTAAAATTGTTTAATTGATAAGAGAAGTTTGAAATAGGGCTAAAGGTTAAATTTTGTTACCTTTGCACTATGAAATTTGAAGAGTATCATATCATTCCCGAATTAAAACAAAGTTTACAAGAGTTAGGATTTAAACGTCCAACTGATATTCAGTTTAAAGCGATTCCTAATATTTTAAATGGCGAGGATGTTTTAGCGATTGCACAAACGGGTACTGGTAAAACAGCAGCGTTTGCCATTCCAATTATTCATTTAATTTCTAAATCAGGAACAAGACAAGGTGTACAAGCAATCGTTATGGTTCCAACGCACGAATTAGCAATACAAATTACAGAAGTTTTTGAGAAATTAGGAAAATATACAAACGTTAAAACAATTGGTATATATGGCGGTGTGGAGCAAGATCCTCAAATCAAACAATTGCACGAAGGTGTAGATATAGTAATTGCAACACCAGGAAGAGTGTTTGATTTAGTTAATCAAGGTTATTTGGTATTGAGAGATATTAAAGTGTTGGTGTTAGATGAAGCTGATTTAATGCTGGATTTAGGTTTTTATAAAGACATTGAAGACTTAATAAAATATTTACCTCGCCAGCGACAAACACTTTTTTTCTCAGCAACAATCAATGAAAAAATAAAAAAGCTGGCTTATTCTATTGTAAGAAATGCCATTCGTATTCAAATTTCTCCAAAAGACCCTGTTTCTAAAAACGTAACGCATTCGGTTATGTTTGTGAGTATGGATGATAAACGTTTCTTTTTAGAACGCATCGTTCATGAAAATCCAGAAAGCAGAATTTTAGTGTTTGTAAGAACGAAAGTGCGCGCCGAACGTGTGTTTGAAGCGATGAATAGAGTAGGGATTAAAACTCAAACGATGCACGGTGGTAAAGATCAAGAAAGTAGAATGGGAGTGATGAATGAATTTAAGAATGGTACATTCAACGTTTTAGTGGCTACAGATATTAGTGCGCGTGGTGTTGATATTGCTAATGTAGATTATGTGATAAACTATGATTTACCTGAAGTTGCTGAAAATTATGTGCATCGAGTTGGTAGAACAGGACGTGGAAATAATAAAGGAGTGGCCGTTTCGTTTTGTAGTCCAGAAGAAAAAAATGTGTTGCAAGAAATTGAAACATTTATGGATAAAAAAATAAATGTGTTGGAAGTTGATAAAGCAGATTATTCAGAAACATTAGCCCTAACAGAAGATGTAAATGATAATTGGAAAAAATTAATTGCTGACGCAGAAAAAGAAAACCAAGTTTACCAAGCTAAAAAGAAGAAGAAAAAATAATTGAATTTTAAAATACATACATGAAAGTAGATAAATATATAGGTTTAAATGGATTTACATCTCGTCGTAAGGCCTATGATATGATTGAGAATAAACGAATTTTAGTAAATGGTAAATTAGCAAACTTTAGTACAAAAGTAAAAGAGGGCGACGAAATTTTAATTGATGGTGTTCCATTAACTCAAAAAGAATTTATACCAACCTATATTGTTTACAATAAACCAAAAGGCATTGAATGTACGAGTGAAAAAATAGAAAACAATATCATTGATGCCATTGGTCATGCACAAAGTATTTATCCTGTTGGCCGATTAGATAAAGAATCAGAAGGTTTAATTTTATTAACGAACCACGCAGAAATAATTAATAAGATTGGTAATTCTAAATTTGGACACGAAAAAGAATATATTGTTACACTAAATTTACCTGTGAGAACACAGTTTTTAAAAGAAATATCAGAAGGTATCAATATACAAGGCGACTTAACTAAACCTTGTAAAGTAAGTCGCGAACCAAACGCCAAACGTATTTTTAGAATTACCCTAACACAAGGATTAAATCGCCAAATACGACGTATGTGTAATGCCTATGATTACCAAGTGATTAAATTACAACGTGTGCGTGTGATGAACATTAAATTAGATAAACTGAAAATA
The DNA here is from genome assembly GCA_044340865.1 of Bacteroidia bacterium. Taxonomy (GTDB): domain Bacteria; phylum Bacteroidota; class Bacteroidia; order B-17B0; family Aurantibacillaceae; genus UBA4416. The sequence continues at coordinate 9,129 of JBIISW010000089.1, forward strand.
GGTGAATGGAGAGATTTAACTGAAGTTGAATTAGAAGAATTAATGGGGCAATTGGTGTAAACAATAAAATTTTTAATTTCATATGAAGTTATTTTTTATATTTTTTAATCTGTTTGTTTTTGAGTATGTTCTCTCATCTCAAAATTACATTGATGTTTTGAAGGTGAATTTAAATTCAACACCTGATGCTGTGTTTGATTCTAGTGAATCTAAAACTCGAGTGAAGGAACAGTTTTTAGATTTAACAACACCTATAAAGTTAAATGATAAATGGTCTGTCATTACGGGTTGTATTTATGAATCAATTCAAACTAAACTATTTGCTGATGAATCTGAAAAAACGTTTGGCTCTATAACACTAAAATTAGGAATTAATAAAGCAGTTAACGATAAATATGCATTTACTATTGTTCTTCTTCCAAAAATAGCATCTAATTATAAGAGCATAGATCATAAAGATTTTCAATTTGGAACGCTTTCGTTATTGAAGTATAAAAAAAATAAACAATTGAGTTACAAGTTTGGTTTTTATCAAAACTTTGAATTATTTGGACCTTTGTTTGTTCCTATGTTTGGGTTTTATTATTTAAGTCCAAATAAAAAATTAGAAGCGAATGTTTTTTTACCATTACAACTTGATGTGAATTACAAGTTATCAAATCGTATTTTTGGAGGAATCAATTTTAATGGCTTAATCAGGACTTATCATCTTACAGATATCAATTCGAGTTATAAAAGCAGCTATTTGAACCGTTCTACAAATGATATATATACTTATTTAAAAATGAATGTAACTAAAAATATTAGTTTTCAAACAAAAGTAGGTTATTCAATGGCAAGGAAATTTCTAGTATATGGTGAAGGTGATGGAATAGCATTTGCCTTACCTGCTACATATATTGGTGATCATCGAACGCCTCTAAATACAAAGTTTTCTAATGGTTTATTATTTCAAATTAGTTTTCTTTATAGAATCCACTTGTTAGATTAAAAGAAATATTCGCATAGTTAGTTAAACTATTTTCATTAAAATGATGAATTGTTTAACAACTCATCATTTTCTTTTACAAAAAATCCACGTTCAGTTTGGTTCATAAAATGAATCATAGCCAAAGCAACCTGCACATCATAAATAGCTCTGTATTTTTTTGGAATTAAAAATGAAAGTGTAATCATGAAAAATTTTCCAATGAGTTCGCCGAATCTAAATTCTTTACGATCTCCTAAAAGCAAAGAAGGACGGATTATGTAAGTTGAATTAAAACCTATTGCTTTGATAGATTCTTCCATTTCTCCTTTTATTTGATTGTAAAACACAGTAGAATTTTTATTTGCACCCATTGCAGAAACAACAGCAAAATGATTGATACCATTTTCTTTTGCCGCCTTTGCAACATTTACAACATAATCTAAATCTACCTTACGAAACGCTTCTTTGCTACCCGCTGTTTTTATGGTTGTACCTAAGCAACAAAATAAATCATCACCTTTTAAGAGTGTGTTATCAATAGCATCATAATTAAAAATGTGTTGTTTTAATTTGGGATGGTTGATGTTTAAAGGTTTTCTAACTAAAATAACGACTGTTGAATAGGCATCATTTTTTAATAAGTGTTTGGTTACTTTTTTTCCAATTAATCCAGTTGCTCCTAATACGATGGCTGTTTTCATTTTTTTAATTTTGACATTTAC
>JBIISW010000231.1:0-3005 GCA_044340865.1 Bacteroidia bacterium
CCGCTTAAATTTTAAAATTGAAACAAAATTAGACTCGCAAAATACCATTAGCATTCAACCCAAAATATCCTTTCAAACAAATAACAGTTCAAAAAAATTAGATGGTTTAAATACAAAGGAATTGCAAAGCATCAGTCATTCCATCAATACAAATTCAGCAAAATTATCTGGCTATAATGTTTCAGCACTTATTTTGTACCGCCATGCTTTTAAAAAAAGGGGTAGAACATTTTCAATTAACGCAACTCCAACAATTACTGATAATTCAGGTGATAATGAAATATATTCATTAAGCTCATATTACAATACATCTATTGTTTTCACTGATACAATTGATCAAATAGCTGCTGTTTTAAAAAATACGAATAGTGTAAAAGCAAATGCATCATATACCGAACCACTAGATTCGTTTAATATCTTATTAGTTGTTTATTCTGCAACATACTCAGATAATTATGCTTCTAGGCGAACATTTAATGAGTATAATTACAGCAATGTATACACGGATTTGGATAGTTCCTTAACAAATGTGTTTAATAACCAATACCAGTCTCATGCGGGCAGTTTTGGGTATCGTTATCAAAAAACAAAAATGAATTTTTCGGTTAATGCAGCCTACCAATTGGCACAACTTTCTAAACAACAAGAGATTCCGTCCAGTTATCAAATGAGTAAATCATTCGAATCTATTTTGCCTTCCGCTCAATTTCAGTTTAAGTTTTCTCCTAAGAAAAATTTGAGAATTAATTACCGAACAAGTAACAATGCGCCTGCAATTGATCAGTTGCAAGATGTGATTAATAATACAAACGCTTTACAATTAAGTACTGGAAATCCCGAATTAAAACAAGATTTTCAACAAAATTTAAATATGCGTTATTCGGGAGTTAATACCGTTAAAGCAACTTCTTTCTTTGCTTTATTAGGGGCTAATTATTCTATCAATTACATTGGCAATAGTACATTGATTGCTAATCAAGATACAATCGTATATAATTCAGTTTTTTTGAAACAAGGTTCTCAAATTATTCGTCCAGTCAATTTAGATGGTTATTTTTCAATTCGTTCATTCATTAATTATACTTTTCCAATCAAGAAAATCAAGACTAATTTAAGTTTAAATGTGTCAGGTAATTATAATCATGTTCCTGGTTTAATTAACACGCAAATGAATTATGCAAAGACTGCGACCAGTGCTTTAGGTGTGGTTTTAAGCAGTAATATCAACGAAAAAATTGATTTCACGATTTCTTCTAATTCATCTTACAGTAATATTAATAATACACTGCAGTCATCATCAAACACGACATACTTTTCGCAAAATTCTAAATTGAAAATTACAATCAATCCTTGGAAAGGTTTAGTATTACAAAGTGAATATTCAAATATGTATTACGCAGGATTAACAAGTGCATTCAATCAATCTATTTCTTTGTGGAACGCTGCAATGGGATATAAATTTTTAAAGAATAAACAGGCCGAATTTCGATTATCTATTTACGACTTATTGAATATGAACAATAGTGTGACTCGAACAAATACAGACAGTTATATACAGGATTCGCAGACGAATGTGTTGAATCGGTATTACATGTTGACGTTCACCTACAATTTCAAAAAATATTTTCCAAAAAAGGAAGAAGGCAAAGTTAAATAAGTTTTAGCATTTAGAGTTGCAACTTATTTTTTGTAAACCATAATGTTAAAAACAAATGGTTCCATTCGTTTAATTTGTTCGCTGCGTTTTAGTCCTTTTAACGTTGATTTTTTAGTATTTAAAACGAGTTCAGCTTTTATGGTTTCATCTTTTACAGAGTCAATAATTTGTTTTAGTAAATCAGATTTAATAGCAAACCCCGTTCCTTCGGCATTACTTAATTTACCGCGAATCATTCCAATCACATTTCCCTTTTCGTCAATCAATGGTCCACCACTATTACCCGGATTTACAGGAATTGAAATTTGAAACATCGTTGTATCGTTGTTGTAACCAGATAGCGAACTCAAAGCACCTTCTCCATATACAATATCTTTACGAGGATATCCAATGGTGAAAACTTTGTCCCCAATTTCAGATTGATGATTATTAAAAGAGAACGGATATTGTTTCATTGAAATCGCATCAACTTGATCCAATTTAAAAATGGCAATATCTAAACTATTGTCAACAGCCACTAATTGGGCAGAAACTCTTTCTAGTAACGAATTGGTAACAAAAACAGAATCTGCATTTTTTACCATATGTAAACTTGTAATAAAATATCCTTTATTGTTAATTGCAAAACCTGTTCCTTCAATATTTGCAGGCGCATATTTTTTTAAACGATTTGTTTTAGCACTGCTTATTCCGCCAATAATAGCTTCTTGAGAATATTTTAACTCTGTAACATCTCTTTTTAAATCTGTAATGTCATTGCGCTGTTGTTTTAATAAATAACCACCAGCACTTAAAATAGTGAACGTACTTAAAACAGCGATAACAGCAACAGATGCTGCCACAGCAACAAGTTTACCATGTTTTTTTGCAAAACTTTCTTTAATCGAAATAATTTTAGCGTCTTTACCAAATGATTGTTGATGTATGGTAGAAAATATTTGTTTGATGTTAACGTGTTGTTCGTGTTGGTTTAAACCTTCAATTAAAACACGGTGTTTTTCAAATGCTATCGCAAATTCAGCGTCAATTTTTAAACGTGATTCAAACTCAAGTTTATCTTGTTCGGTAAGTGTTCCAAATAAATAATTGTCAAATAAATCAGTTGCTCTCATTGTTTATAGTTTAATCTTCAAAAAAACGTCGTTTTAATCGTTGTAAACATTTATATTTCTGTGTTTTAGCGTTATCAGAATTCGTATATCCAAATTTTTCTGAAATCTGTTCCATGTTTAGTTTGTATACATAAAAGTCTTTCAAAATGGTTTTACAAGGCTCTCCTAATTCGTCTAAGCTCATATTCATTTTCTGTATATCAGAATCTTTCTTAAGGTGATCTGATAATTCATCA
>JBIISW010000232.1:0-3000 GCA_044340865.1 Bacteroidia bacterium
CGAGCTAAAGGTATTGTGCAAAATGTGCAACTGTAATCACAACCATCTTGCACTTTTAAAAACGAACGTGTTCTATCGCCAGCCGAAAATGAACCTTCAAATGTATGAATATCGGATATTTCGCAATTATGAATGTGTGTATGCGAATGTTTTCCAGAATGAGAAATGTAATTTAATAATTTAAATTTTTCAGAAGCACCCAGCACAACATCAACTCCCTCTATGTTGGAAATTTCATTGGGCTTTAATTGGGCATAACATCCAACAACGGCAATAAATGTTTCAGGGTTTTTTGAAAGCGCTTGTTTGACAATTTGCTTACATTCTTTATCCGCATTTTCAGTCACAGAACAGGTGTTTATGACACACACATCTGCACCTTGTTCCATAGCGACTTTAACAAACCCTTTTTCTTGCATTAACCGTGCGATGGTTGATGTTTCCGAAAAATTAAGTTTACAACCTAAGGTATGAAATGATACGGTTTTTCCTTGAAATGGCATGGAGCAAAGATAGGATATTTTTTAGGGTAAAAAAATGTTTACCATTCGTCTGCCATATATAAACCTAATATTTTTTTTATTAGTATACTTCAATCTATAAAATGGTAGCCATTAAAAAACTACTTCTTTCTTTTTATAAGCAAAAAAGAAACCACCTATAACACCTAATAAAACTAAAATAGAACCGATTAAAGCGATGCTGTTTCCAGTTTTATAAACCGTTGGTTCAAATTTAAATTCTACTTTATGTTTTCCTGCTGGTATTTCCATACCACGTAATACATAATCCACACAGGTATGTGGCGTTAATGTTCCATCAATATAGGCATTCCAACCTTTTGGATAATATATTTCAGAGAAAACAGCAAAACCTTTCTCTTTTGTATCTGCCTCGTAAACTAGATCATTTGGCTTGTAAGATTGTAAGGTTATCTTACCCGTATTGTTATAATTAGCAGCAACCGTTGCTAACTCTTTATTTTTTTGCTGAAGAATAATATCACGTTTTGTGTTAATACTATGTAAACCAACAATTTCAGAATCAGGACTAGACACTACTTTGACGTTTTTAATGAACCAAGCATTGCCATTAGTCGTTTTATTTTCAATTGGAATGATAGCATCCTTGGTTGGTAGTAAAATATATTTGGTGTTCAACATATTCAATACACCTAACTTAGCCGTTAAAATTTGCATCAACGAATCACTTTGAGCAGAGGTATTAATATCTTGATAAAAGGTTTTTATTTCACCGTCAATATGATGATCGATAATTTCTTGGTACTTTCTCAATTTAGCTCCATGATATCCTCCTATGGATTTATGATAATATGAAGTTGTTGCATCGTTAAATGGAGATACTGATAAATTTAAAACTCTAAAGTCTAACTCTTTATCTGCCAACAACACTTCATCAGCTGGTGTTTTTTGTGGAGGTGCATTGTACATGGACTTTGAAACAAAATTTTCTTTATTCAAATAACGAAATGCCACTGGCCATAAATCAGCAACCATAAATATCGCCAATGATATATATAATAATTCTTTACTTAATTTCTTCATTAAAAATAAAAATAAAAACAACGCAGCTAGTGCTATAAATATAGCAGAACGACGTGCATCACTTTTGAAAATGGCTTCACGTGCTTTGGATAAATTAGATAAAAAATCAGGCATAAAGGCTGAAATTTGTGCGGCGTCAGCACCACTTTGTCCAAATTGATTGGCGATTTGTGTTTCTTCGCCTTCAGGAATAAATGAATTGGTAAGGCTTGGCATAAAAGCACTAATCAAACAAAAACCACCAATAACCGCTACTGAAATAATTACTATTTTTTTAATATCAATGAGTGTAGTTGAGAATGGTAATTTGACCTGCTCTCCTTTTTCTACTAACTTAATAAATTGATTAATTGCTAATACCGCTAACAACGGTATCGTTAATTCAGCAATAATTAATATCATGGATACCGCTCTAAATTTATTATAGCCTGGAACAAAATCCATAAATACAGATGTTAAGCCCATGAAATTTTTTCCCCATGATAAGGCAATTGATAAAAGTGTTGCAATCAATAAAGCCCATTTAATTGGATGATCAATGATAAACAAACCTAAAAAAGCTAACAACATGACAATAGCTCCAATATAAACTGGTCCGCTTGTAAATGGCTGTGTGCCAAAATACGCACTACTACTTGCCACTTGTTCTCGCATTTGGCCATCCACCACTTTTAAAGCATCTTTATCAGCGTTTCCAATAGCGGCCGAAGGACCTCCTTTAAAATCAGGGATTAATAAGGTTCCTGTTTCTCCAACACCATAACTCCATTGTGTGGCGTAATCTTTGTCTAAGCCTGAAGTAGATATAGAACCTTTACTTTTTCCGCTTGCATCAATCGTTAATTCTGATTTACCACGAATGGTATAATTTCCATACTCGTATGTAGCTAATAAATTACCAGCATTTGGTAAAACACTCATTAAGGTGGCACCAATAAATAATGCAGTGGCAATAAAAAATGGTTTTAAGTTCTTTTGCTTGAAAGCATACATCCCATAACTCAAAATAACTAAACCAAATAACATAAATCCATAATAAGAAATCTGAACGTGATTAGCATTTAACTCCAAGGCCATAAATAATAACGTAACTGCAAATCCCAGCCAATGTTTTCCTCGCATAAGTAATACAATACCTCCTAATGTGGGTGCTAAATAACCAATAGCATTTGCTTTAGAATTATGTCCAGCTTCTAATATGATATAAAAATAAGATGAGAATCCGTAAGCTAAAGCACCAACAATAGCGAGCCAAGGGTTAATTTCTAAGCATAATAATAAGACGAAAAAACCGAAGAAATATAAAAACACATATCCACTTGGATGCGGCATGTATATGTGAAATGCTCTATCAATGCTATTTAACCAATTACCAGGATACTGCGTTGAAATTTGATAAGCTGGCATTCCCCCAAACATTGAGTTAGTCCACAAA
>JBIISW010000233.1:0-2998 GCA_044340865.1 Bacteroidia bacterium
ACCTTATAAAATGGTTTCACAGTTTGTGAGTCCTGATAAGGTTAATTTATTGGGCGACTTAGCTTTTGACTTTCCAGAAGGAACACACGCTATTGGCCGATTAGACAATAACTCCGAAGGATTGCTTATTTTGACCACTAACAAAAAAGTAACCGCTTTATTATTTCAAAGTGAAAAACCTCACAAGCGAACCTACTTAGTGCAGGTTGAAAAACACGTCAGTGCCGAACGCTTACTGCAATTACAAACCGGCATTGAAATTAGAATTAAAGGTGGAGATTTTTACACCACTTTACCTTGTGATGTTTCAATCGTTGAAAAACCTAAAGACCTGCCAAGCAGAGGTCATTCATTTAGAGAAGATTTGCCACATACATGGTTACTCATTTCCTTAACTGAAGGTAAATACCATCAAATTAGGAAAATGGTTTCTACTGTGTATCATCATTGCAAACGATTAATACGCGTAAGCATTGAAGATTTAGAAATTGAAAATTTGCAGCCTGGTGAAGTAAAAGAATTACAAGAAGAGGAATTTTTTAAAAAATTAAAAATAGAAAATTGGAGAGATTAAATTGAATTTGCCGTTTCCAATTTTGTATTTTTTAATTTCTTTTGCTTGAACAAAAGAAACAAAATTCAAGACGAAAGACCAACTTCAATTCTTTTCTCCCAAAAAAAGTCTCCGCTTTGCCGCCGAAAAAATTGCAGTTCGCACTCTTTCGCCAAAACAACCGCACTATTACTAATGTATGGGTTTCTTAAAAAAGAGAATTTCTTAATAAATACAAAAAAACTTAAAAAAATTTCAAGCCTTTGTTAATCTCTAAAATTTATTAGTTTTGTATAACTAAAAAAAGAAACATGAAAACAACATTTGGTAAACAAAACTATCAGTTATTAATTGGAGGCATTGTAATTTTAATAATTGGTTATTTATTAATGATTGGTGGCGGTAGCGAAGATCCAAATATTTTTAATCCTGCCATTTTTGACGCACAACGTTTAACTATTGCACCTATCTTATGCTTAATTGGATTTGGCGTTATTTTAGTTTCTATTATGTGGCGCTCTAAAGACAAAAACGAAGCCGCTTAATTTTATTTAAAAATCATGACTTATTTCGAAGCGTTTATCATAGCGGTAATTGAAGGATTAACCGAATTCTTGCCTATTTCATCTACTGGACACATGATGATTGGTTCAGCGTTATTAGGAATAAAATCAACGCCGTTTGTAAAACTATTCACAATTGCGATACAATTAGGCGCCATTCTTTCTGTAGTAGTTCTTTATTTTAAACGTTTTTTTAAATCAATTGATTTTTATAAAAAACTAATTGTTGCTTTTATTCCTGCGGCCATTTTCGGACTTCTGTTAGGAGATTATATTGATGCAGCTTTAGAAAATTTATTTGGTGTGGCAATGGCTTTATTTTTAGGAGGAATTGTTTTGTTATTTGTAGATAAATGGTTTGTAAACAATATCGGAGATAAAGAAGAACACATCACACTTATTAAGTCTTTAAAAATAGGATTGTTTCAATGTTTAGCCATGTGGCCAGGAATGAGTAGAAGTGCCTGTACTATTATTGGTGGTATGACACAAGGTTTAACGCGTAAAAACGCTGCTGAGTTTTCTTTCTTTTTGGCTGTGCCTACTATGTTTGCAGCAACAGCTAAAAAATTATTAGACTTTTATAAAGACGGTATTTCGCTTCAATCACATGAAATAAACTTATTAGTTTTTGGAAATGTTGTGGCGTTTGTTGTAGCATTAATCGCTATCAAATCATTTATTGGTTTTTTAAATAAATACGGGTTTAAAGGTTTTGGCTGGTACAGAATTATTGTTGGTGGCATTCTAATATTGCTATTCGCACTAAATATTCCAATGTCTATTATTTAAAATAGCGTTTCTTTTTTCAGTATCTTTACATTCCAAATTTTATTAGTATGGCAAAAGCAGGTCCAATAGTATGTTCGTTTTGCGGACGAGACAAAAAAGAAGCAAAAATTTTAATTGCTGGAATAACAGGTCATATTTGCGACAATTGTATTTCACAAGCATTTAAAATTGTAAACGAAGAAGCTGGAGCAAAAGGAAACGAGCAAGTACAACATGCTCTCAATGTATTGAAGCCATTGGCCATCAAAACGCATTTGGATGAATACATCATTGGGCAAGATGAAGCAAAAAAAATATTAAGCGTTGCGGTTTACAATCACTTCAAACGTATTGCTCATGTATCAAACGCAAAAGACGATATTGAAATTGATAAATCAAATGTGATTTTAGTTGGCGAAACAGGTACTGGAAAAACATTATTGGCTCGTACTATTGCAAAACTTTTAAACGTACCATTTTGTATTGCTGATGCCACTGTTTTAACTGAAGCTGGTTATGTTGGAGAAGACGTTGAAAATGTGTTAACGCGTTTATTACAAGCTGCGGATTATGATGTGCCAAGTGCAGAACGTGGCATTGTATTTATTGACGAAATAGATAAGATAGCCCGTAAGAGTGATAATCCATCCTTAACACGTGATGTAAGTGGTGAAGGTGTGCAACAAGCGATGTTGAAATTGTTAGAAGGATCCGTTGTTAATGTGCCACCACAAGGCGGACGTAAACATCCTGATGCAAAAATGATACAAGTGAACACCAAAAATATTTTATTTATTTGTGGCGGGGCATTTGATGGCATTGATAAAAAAATTGCACAGCGTTTAAATACGCAGGCTATAGGTTATTCGGCCTCTGTAACAAAAGAAGAGATTGACAAAAGTGATATGCTGCAATATGTATCGCCACAAGATTTAAAAGCGTTTGGCTTAATTCCAGAATTAATTGGCCGTTTGCCAGTGTTAACCTATTTAAAACCTTTAGATAGAAAAACATTGCGTTCTATTTTAGTGGATCCTAAAAATGCTTTGATAAAACAATATCAATATTTATTTAAACTTGAGGGAATTACCTTAGAATTTGAGGATGCTGT
>JBIISW010000234.1:0-2977 GCA_044340865.1 Bacteroidia bacterium
ACCACTTAGCCCTAATTTTCCATCATTACCATGACATAACGAACATTTTTCTTCAAAAATTTCTTTACCCGTTTGAGCTAATGTTTTTGTCCCTGCTTTCATATCCTTTGCTTTGTAAGCTAAAGAGAATGATACGATAATTAAAAAAAACGATAATGATGCCAATACTTTATTTTTATTTTTAAAGCCGATCACTGCAAGTGGAATAGAAAATAACACTAAACTGATTTTAATAATATGAAACATATTAATAGAAGGTAATTGCGTCATTAAAAAAATGCCAGTAGCTAAAAATCCAAAGCTTACAATCATTTCTGCCACTTTAGTTTTCTTTTTAAATTTTTCTAAAAGTTCATGCTTATCACTTAATAATAAAATTGTTTTAACTAAGTAAATAAGAGTGAATAATACTACCATTAAGTAGTGTGTATGAAGCATTCCTGTTGCCATATTTTTTTAAATTAAGATTTGAATTTCAAAATTAACAATTTATCCTTAATTAAAAGCGATAAACTCGTTTTTATGGTTTACCTATAATGTTATATTTGTTATATATCTATAAAACTATGCGTTATTTTATTTCAATTTTCATTAGTAGTGTATGTTGTGTCAACATACTTTTTTGTCAAACAACATTTCCTAATAACGGTGCGCCAAATGGAACACATACTATTTATGCGTTTACAAATTGCACCTTGCATGTTGATGCGGATGTTGTAATTACTCCTGCAACCATTATCATTCAAGATAAAAGAATATTGAGTGTTTCTGATAAATTTCAGGTGCCAAAGGAAGCCATTTCTGTTGATTTAAAAGGAAAACATGTATATCCAGCCTTCATTGATTTGTATAGTGAATACGGTATGCCTGAGGTTAAGAAGGGAGACCGTGTAGATGTTCCAAGAAAAGGGGCTTTTGGTTTTAATCAAGCTATTAAAAGTGATGTAGAGGCTTTTAAAGTATTTATTCATAATCAAGGAGCAGCAGATGAGTATCGAAAACAGGGCTTCGGAGCTGTGTTGACGTCTCAAAAAGATGGAATTGTTAGGGGAAGTGGGGCACTCGTTTGTCTTGCCCAGTCTAAAGAAAATGAAACGATGATTAAAGATAGAACAGCTGCTTTTTATTCATTCAGGAAAGGGACATCTCCTCAAGATTATCCATCTTCATTAATGGGTGCGATTGCATTACTCCGCCAAACTTATTATGATGCACAATGGTACAAAACTAATGGAACTAAAATAGAGTATAACATTACATTAGACGCATTTAATAAATTACAAGAATTGCCTTCCATCTTTGAAGGAGGTGATAAATACAATGATGTGAGAGCAAAACAAATTGGCGATGAGTTTAAAATAAAATACATCATCAAAGGTGGTGGTAATGAATATCAAAGATTGTACGACATACAAAACACACTTTCTAAATTTATTATTCCAATTAATTTTCCAGATGCCATTGATGTAGAGGATCCATACGATGCAGAACAAGCATCACTTACCGAATTGAAGCATTGGGAAATGGCGCCAGCTAATTTAGCCATGCTTGAAAAAAACAACATTTCATTTTGTATTACTACAGCGGATTTGAAAGATAAAAGCATGTTTTTGAAAAACTTGCGAAAAGCTATTAAATATGGCTTATCAGAAAAAATGGCATTAAAAGCTTTAACAACAAACCCCGCCAATTTTATAGGTGTTCAAGATAAAGTAGGAAGTTTAAAACAAGGGATGTTGGCTAATTTTATCATTACTTCAAAAAATATTTTTGAAGATGATGCAATCATTTTCGAAACGTGGAGTAATGGTATTAAGCATGAATATAGAGATTTATCGATTCCAGAAATAAATGGAAATTATTCTTTAACGATAGGAAAAAGCACTTACAGTATAACAATCAATAAAGAGCAAGAATCTTATTCTGCCGTGGTTTTTAAAGACAGTACCAAAGCAAAAGCAAGCATTTATTTCAAGAATAATAGTTTAACGTTTAGTTTTCCTTATGATTCAACATTAACGTATCGATTAAATGGAAATTATGATGAGGTAAAAAAATCATTTTCAGGGCAGGGTCAATTAGCGGATGGCAATTGGATAAATTTTGAAATGACTTATGTCATTACAAAAGATTCGGTTAAAACGAAATCAGTTACTTCAAATGAAAGAATAATGATTGGTAAAGTCATATATCCATTTATGGCCTATGGTGAGCCTGAAATGGAAAGTGAGGGATTTATTAAAGACACGTGGAAAAAATTTAAAAAACGGTACGATGCTGTGCTGATTAAAAATGCAACTATTTGGACAAACGAAAAAGATTCAATATTAAAAGATCACGATGTTTATATCGTTGATGGAAAAATTGTTCGCATTGCTCCTAATATAGATGCACCTCCTTCAGCTTATGCTAAAATCATTGATGCAAAAGGCATGCACCTTACTCCGGGCTTAATTGACGAACATTCACATATTGCTTTAGCGAGTGTGAACGAAGGGGCAGATGCTAGTTCTGCCGAAGTAAGAATGGGTGATGTTATAAACCCTGAAGACATCAATATTTACAGGCAACTAGCAGGAGGCGTTACAACAGCTCAATTATTACATGGCTCAGCAAATCCTATAGGTGGACAAAGTTGTTTAATAAAATTGCGATGGGGAAAAAGTCCAGAAGAGATTAAATATGAACAGGCCGATGGGTTTATAAAATTTGCATTAGGCGAAAATGTAAAACGTTCTAATTGGGGCGAATCTAGTCGATTTCCGCAAACCCGAATGGGAGTTGAACAATTGTATTATGATTATTTTATAAGAGCAGCAGCCTATAAAAAACAAATGGAAGATTTTGCAAAGTGGTCGCCGAAACAAATTGAAAATGGTGTAACCCCTCGCAGAGACTTGGATTTAGATGCACTCGTGGAAATATTAAATAAAAAAAGGTTTATCACGTGCCATAGTTATGTGCAAAGTGAAATTAA
>JBIISW010000235.1:0-2963 GCA_044340865.1 Bacteroidia bacterium
ATATGTATCCGCTAAACTGCCTCCGCATTTAAAGAAGATTGGAATACTATCTGACATACATTTTCCTTATCACGACCTTCAGGCTTTGACTTGCGCTATTAAGCATTTAAAGGAGCAAGATATTGATTGTCTTTATTTAAATGGCGATATTCAAGATTTCTATTCTATATCCAGGCACGAAAAGGAAAAGGATATGAGAGATTTTAAAAGAGAGGTCGATATGAATCGGGATTTCTTGCAGAGGCTTAGGGACATATTTAGAACAATTCCAATTTATTATAAGTTAGGAAACCACGAGAATAGATTCGCCAGGTCATTACAATTACAAGCTGAGGAGTTTGCTCAAATACACGACTTACAATTTGATATATTTTTTAGACTTGATAAGTTAGGTATTACAATGATTGAAGATTGGCAAGGCATGGAGATGGGAGATTTGTTAGTTGGTCACGGACATGAGTGGTATGGCGCTGGGGGTATTAACCCATCACAAAATTTGCTAAATAAAACTTTATGCAATACTCTTATAGGACACGTTCATAGAACGAGTTTCACTCAACGTAAAACAAGTATGAAGCAATTTATTAATACCTACACTACGGGATGCCTTACGCTTCTTAGTCCTAAATATATGCCTTTCTCACATCACAATCACGGTTTCGCAATAGTTGAAATAAATAATGGGAAAAGTATGGTGGATAATATTCAGATAAGAGAAGGTAAAATAATTAAATAGTATTATATTTGTGAGAGCAACTGCAACTGCTATCGAAAACTTTAATGGCTCATTTCATTGGTAAAACGTTGCAGATTTACTTTTGATTTGAGCCTTTATTTTTATGTCAATTTGGAAAAAAGTTAATTGCGAATTTGATAATTACGAAATAAGTAATTATTGCCAGGTTAAAAATATTACTACTGGAAAGATATTAAAATCTTATGTAGATAAATATGGATACTTATATCACGGATTAAGTAAGAATGGGAAAACTAAAAAATTTAAACTGCATAGATTAATGGCTTTAACTTTTTTAGAAAATAAAGAAAATAAAAAAGAAGTAAATCATAAAGATGGCGATAGGAAAAATAATCTTATGTACAATTTAGAATGGGTTACTCATTTTGAAAATCAATCACATAAAATAAAAAATAGAAACTTTTCAAGTAAATACTTAGGAGTTACTTATGTTGAAAAATACAATAAATGGAAAGCGCAAATTCAAATCAATAATAAAAAATACGCATTAGGTACTTTTATTACTGAGATTGAAGCATACTCCGCAAGAGTGCAATTTGAAAAAGACAATAGTATTTTAAATAAATATTTGTAGGTTTGTGTTTTCATAGTTAAATAGGTTTAAGTAATAGAATCCCCATTGGTCATATCGGTGGGGATTTTTGTTTTTATATGACCGTTAAATAAATAATTAAAATAATTTTATAAAAAGTTTTTTTATTTAAAATATTAGGTATATATTTGTCTCAACAAAAACAAATAATAAACTTAAACCAATCAAAAAATGAGAAATTCAAATCACAAAATCGAATTGGCAATTGTAATTAAAAGTCATTTAAATGATGCCGAAATTGAAAAAAGCTTTGACGCTAAATTAGCTTTTACAAGATGTAAATTTGTTAATTTATTATTAGCCAAAAATTCTACTACGGAAATGGTTACAGATAAATATTTACAAAGTGTTTGGAAAGTTGCAGAAGTAAATTTGCAAAACCCTGAAAATCATATTCAATCTTATAGTGATTTTATATTAGATGAAATGTTAGACAAAGTTTCAGGAGGCTGGTAAAAATATAACACCGAGCCGAAGCGGATTCTTCGGCAATCTTAAACCAATCAAAAAATGAAAAAAACAATCGAGTACATCAAAGAATTTTACCAAGAAGACCGAGAAGGTTTAATACTTGGTATCGCAATCACAATTTTTGCATACGTTTCATATGTTCACATTATTCCAATCATCTTAGGACTATGAAAACTATAAAAATCAAATTTAAAGACCAAGCCGGATTTTATTATTGTACTTGGTCGTTTGATACAAACGAAAATCTTTGGAGAAAAATCTGCAAAGAAGAAAGAGAATATAAATCAAAATTTCAACAATTTATCTTAGACTAAAAATGGAAAACAAATTAGCAGAAATTCAATCAAAGGTTAAAGCACCTAAAGGCCAGTTCAACTCATTCGGGAAATATAACTACCGAAGTGCCGAAGATATACTCGAAGCAGTTAAGCAAGTAGTTAATCCGATGGGTTATTCTATTACGATTAGCGACACGATAATTAACGTAGGCGATAGATATTACATTAAAGCTACTGCGACTCTCTCAAACGGCAAGGAAACGTATACAACGGATGGCTATGCAAGAGAAGAAGAAAGCAAAAAAGGAATGGATGGAAGTCAGGTCACTGGGGCGAGTAGTTCTTATGCTCGAAAGTATGCACTCAACGGACTATTTGCATTGGATGATACAAAGGATTCGGATGCTACAAATACTCACGGCAAAGAGGAGGCAAAGCAAGTACCTGGCGGAAGATTACCATTAGCTGGATGGCAAATTATGATTAACGGATGCAATACAATCGAGCAGTTAAATAAATTATATGCCGAGAAGTCAGAGTTTATAAATAACGACAAAGATATTATCAGTTTATTTTCAACTAAAAAATTAAGTTTCACTATTAAACAACCAATCGCATGAGCAAGTTAGTAAGCATTTCAATTAACGTAGATTTGTTAGACAAGTCTAAATTGTACAAAGGTAAGAAAGGCACTTACCTAAACATTAGCGGATTCTTAAAAGAGGATGCCGACCAATACGGAAACTTCGGTTTCATCACGCAAGATGGAGTTAAGACTCCCGAAAGTAATGCCCCTATCTTGGGCAACTTTAAAATCAAAGGAACGGAAGGATTTACTGCTCAAGCTTCAAAGCCATCGCCAGTG
>JBIISW010000236.1:0-2948 GCA_044340865.1 Bacteroidia bacterium
CTTCAAGTAAAAAAGGTGTCAAAAAGAATGATACTATAATTAGTTTTAATATAATTTTCATATTCTACGTGCAATGCCCTATAACTTATCTCTAAATTTTATAAATATACAGAACAAACGCCAATCTTACACCCGTTTGTTCGCTAAGCGCAAATAAATGATCTGTTTTTAAGCATTTATAAATACTTAAAAACGGTAGCGTAATTACTTTCCAGCAGCCGCATTACTTTTGGCTTTAGCATCTTCTAATAGTTTATTACAACGCACTTCTGATTCATCGATAATTTTTTGCGCTTTTTTATCTACTTCTTTTTTAGCTAACTCAGCCGCTTTTTTTGCCGCTATCTTAGTTAAAGGGTTTGTTGCTTTTTCTACCAAAGCATCGGCTTGTGCGTAACCTTCTGCTTTTGCTTTTTCAACGGCTACTTGAGTGTCCGCTTTTATTTTTTCAACTTGCGCTTGAGCATCGGCTAATATTTTTTGTGCTTCTTCGTTTGCTTTATCTTTTGCAACAGTCACAGCTTGATCTTTCACCGCATCGCTTGCTGATTTACCATCACTTTTAGTTCCTGTTTTTACAGTTGGCTTCATCACCGTTCCGCCAAAACTAACATTGATAGTAACTGTTTTTGGTAAACTAACGGTTGAGCCTATGGCAGAATTTGCTTGTCCTAATAAACCACTTACCATAGAGGCTGCAGCACTTCCAAATAGGTCGGTTGGCACAATCATTTTCCACGTATAATCAATCGTTTGGTCAAATCCTGTTGATCCTGTAATGTCTGCTGTTATTTTACCAATCTTAACTTTCACTGGTTTTTTTAATACGACTCTACCGTTAGTAAATTCATATTCTGCATCTACATTTTCAATATCTAAATTTTTTAATTTATCCATCTTCAAGGCTTCGCCTAATTTTTCGAATGGAGGAAAACCACCTACAGATACTTTCTCTGTTTTAAAAACACCATGACCTTTTAATGATGTCATCACTGGCGACATTTTTGTATCTAAATCAGCTGTAAAATTTTCTAAAGTAGCTGTAAATAGTCCCTTTGAATAGTGGGCCATTGGAGCAATTTTTTTAATCGTATTAAACGCCGTAAATGTTTTTTGTATGTCAAAATTTTCCGCTTTCAAATTATAACTAACAGTTGGTTTTTTCGGATTGGTTGTTTCGTAATACCCATTCATCATTAAACCACCACCTAATAGATTCATTTTTAAATTGGTCATATCCACTTTTCGTTTTTTTACTTGAATATTTCCAACCATGTTTTCTAAAACTAAATTATCATACAACACTTTGCCAACAGTTGCATTCAAATTAAAATCAAGATTTGCTGGTACTTCAACAACTGTCATTGCAGCCGTATCTGCTGCTACTGTCGCAGTATTTGCCGATGCTGTTGATGTGGATGCAGATACAGATGATGCAGGTGAAGACATTAATTGAGTTACATCTAATACGTTTGAATTTAAATTAAACGTACCAGCAATTAAAGAATCTTTAAAAATATACTGTAAAAAATTATCAATTCTACCATTTGCTTTAATATCAGATTTACCAAGCAAAGCATCAAATGCTGACAGCTCAACAAACTGATTGGTGAAATTTAATTTCATCACGTTTAATAACACATCGTAAGGCAATGTGCTTGTTTTATAGTTCATTTTGTTAATTTCCAACGTTCCACTCATAGCAAATTTATCGTACTCTTTTTTATCAAGACTACTCATTCTACCTGCAGCTTTAATATCTGCTTTAACAAGGCCACTCATGTTATCTCCTTTATCTAATGGAATAAATTCTTTTACTGAATTTAAATTAACACTTCCTTTTATTTGTGCAGATAAATCAGGATCAGAAATGGGTGTTTTAATATGAGCTGTCATATCAATTGGATTCCCAGCCATGCTTAAATGAAATGTATTTACATCAATGGTTGTTGCATCTAAATAATTTTTCTTGTTTTCAATATGAACATCAACATTAATATCATTCACTGATTTTGGTAAAGATGGATATTTAAACATCGCTTTCGCAATGCCTAAATTAAGTGCAAAAGATGGATACGTGTTTTTGGTGCTATCTTTTTCGCTATGCAAAGTACCTTTTGCCATTCCGTCTAATTTTAAAGAGCCTTCTGTTTTTACACTTGCAAAATCTTTGCTATACACACTTGGTATTAATGATAAAATTGATTTGAATTCAGCTTGCTTGGTTTTAAATGTAACATCCATGGCAATGTCATCAGTTGGCATAGCAACAAATCCATCAAATGCTAAACCTAAATCGTTGACATCAAATTCATTTTCTTTAAATGTAAATTTCATGTTAGGCATATCCATGTTTACATCTGCTTTAACATGTAACTTTGCTTTGGTTAAATACCCTACTCCACCATAAGAAACACTTGTTTCAGCAATATCTAATAAATTAGAAAGAGTAAACACATCTTGCGTAAAATCACCACCCATGGTGTAGTTCAAATCAGTTAGTTTTGCATACGTATTTCCTTGAATGTCGTTGTATACAATGTTAGCATGATTTATTTTTAAATTTTTTAACGTCATTGCAAATTTTGTTGCTGCTGTATCGCTTGGTGCTTCTGTTTTTATAGTATCAACCGTTGCTTTTGTAATATCCCAACTTGCCTTTCCATCATGACTAATGGTAGCCTGAATGTGTGGTTCATTAATAATAATTGAATTAATTTTATACTTATCGCCAGCAATCACACTTTTGATATCTAAATCAAAACTCAATTGCTTAATAAAAGCTAATGTATCTCCAGCAAAAGGTTCTACATTGATAACACTCACGTTTTGAATTTTAAATCTAAAATCAGGAAACGAACTGAACAAGGTTAAATCAAAATCACCAAAATCAACTTTAGCATTTAAACTTTTATTAGCTTCCTCTTTCACAAGTTGTATTAACTTAT
>JBIISW010000091.1:0-10521 GCA_044340865.1 Bacteroidia bacterium
GTAAAACAGAAACTTCAGATTCAACTTGAGAATTAATATCCACATTTGATTGAATGGATATTAATTCATTATTTTTTGCTTCTAATTCAGATTTTAAAAATTGTATTTCGGTTTCTAAGGCTGAATTATTCGCCGATAAATTTGTAATCTCAAAGTTTTTTGAAGATAATACCTCTTTTAACTCATTCGCTTTTAATTCAGAATTTGTTTGTAGCGAAAATAATTCTGTCTTTAGAATGGTTAATTCTTCTTCCGTCGTTTCCAATGTATCGGCAACAGCATCAATTTCTGAAATCAAAACTGTATTTTCTGCTAATAACTTTTCAAATTCGATTTTTTGTGAATCAAGAGCTTGCGTCGTTTGAAATTCGGATTCATTTTTAATACTTAATAATTCGCTTAAGTGAATTAATTCTGCATTTTTAGAATTCAATGAACTTTCTAAATTTGTCAACTTCGAGTTAAGAGCTTCGTGCTGCTGATCAAAATCTGTTGATTGCTCAACTTTATAATTAGAAAATTCTAATTCTAAGGCATCAAACGCTTCAATTTTATTAACTAATTCTTCCGTTTTAAATGCTAAATCAATGGTAAATTTTTCTATTTGAGCGTTCTGATTATCGATATGATAAACCATCTCTTTAATCTTTTCTTTGAAATGCTCATTTTCTGTTACCAATAAACTTAAATCATCTGTAAGTTTTGAATGATCATTTGATGAATTAGAAAGTGCATCAGATAGTTTAAGTTCGTATTCTGATTTTAAATTTTCAATGGTATTTTCTGAATTTAAAATGATCTCGGCTAAACTTTGTTGATGAGATTCAATAAGACATTGCTCATTTTCAGTAAAGCTTGCTTGTAAAGCATCTAAACGTGTGTTCAAATCAGTTTCGTAATTTAATTTTCCATCTTGAAGCGTGGATGTTAATTCTACGATTCTAGTTTCGTAATGATTCGTCAATTCACTTCTTTGTTCCTCAAGTTGATGCAACAATGAACTTATCTTTAATTCATAAGCATCTGTCACTTCAGAATTAGAAAGCTCATGACTACTTTTTAGTGTTTCAATTTGTAAAGTAAACTCCTGTGTTAAAGTTTCAATTTGCAATTCATAAGCATTAACTGTTTCTTGATGTGATGCATCATAAGAAGCCGTCAATTCCGAAATTTTTAATTCTAATTCACTACGCATACCATTTTGCTGATAGGAGGTATTAGATTTTAATTCTTGTAATTGTGATTCATACGATACTTTCAAATCAGCAATTTCTTGATTAGAAATAGCTTGAATGCCAGTCATTTTTATATCGTATTCTGCTGATATTGATTGTAATTGAGATTCTAAATCAGTTATTTTCGTAATTAAGCTACTAATTTCTAATTGCTTCTCTTCTAACTGTTCATTAATTGTATTCCTTAAATCTGTAAAAGATGCAACTTCACTTTTAAAGTTTGTATTATCGCGCTCCATCACAAGTAACTTAGTATTAAGCACGTCAATTGAAACTTGTAACCGTTTACAATCTTCGTCACGCTGAATTAATTGATTACGGTAATCGCTCAATGAGCGTTTTACTTCAATGTATTCTTTACGAAGTGTAATATCGCTTTCTAACACTTCTTGTAACTCAGATTTAATATTTTCTACATTCATAATTAATGTTTTATTTACACTACTTTTTTGTTTCTTATCTTTATTTCTAAAGAATTAAAAACAAACAATTTGCTGTTGGTTAAAATTAAGGGATTAGGTTGTTGATTTTACTAATCACTTTAACTTTACATTAACAAGTCTTTGTTAATTAACTTTTTACAAAATAAATCCAATTTAATGCTTCCATCAAAATTCATAATCATAATTTATTTCATTACGAACACTACTTTTTTTTATTCACAAAAAACGCCATCTGGCTTTATTTTACCATTAGAAAATAAACCCATCATAACCGGTAATTATGGGGAAATAAGGCCTAATCATTTTCATGCTGGATTAGATTTTACAACTGATCCGATAAAAAATTTACCAATTAAATGTGTATACGATGGATACGTTAGTCGTATAAAAATTAGTTCCGTTGGATATGGAAAAGCTTTGTATATAACACATCCTAATGGTTATGTGTCTGTTTATGCGCATCAAAAAAAATACGCTGATCAGATAGAAACTTATATTCAAAACCAACAAGTAACATTAAAACAAAATGAAATAGATGTAACACTTAAACCTCATGAACTAATTTTTAAAAAAGGTGATATCATTGGATATACAGGAAATACTGGCGGATCAACGGGTCCGCATTTACATTTCGAAATAAGACATGAACTAACTGAAATACCAATCAACCCACTATTAATCTATAAAGTAAAAGACGATATTAAGCCAATCATTACGCATATTAGTTTATACGACGCAAAAGATACAAACGCTATTCTTTTAGAAAAAATAATTGCCGTAAAAAATACTAATAACAACCTTAGTTCAATGACTAATTCTATTATCTCATCTGATTCTCACGTTGCGATTGCCTATGCAGGTTATGATATTTCAAACGGAACAACAAATAAAAATAATATTTATGAAGTTAAACTGAGCGTAGACAACAACCTGATTTACCACCATCAATTAAATAATATCAGCTTTGATAACGGCCGATTTGTCAATGTATTCAGCGAAAAATCAAATGGTATTAAATTACAAAAATGTTTTACGCCAACGTGTTTCAGCATTGACATTTACAAAGACGTTATCAATAATGGCGTCATTCATTTAAATGATACCTTATTCCATCTCGTCAACTTAGAAGTTAATGATGAAAATAACAATAAAAATAGCCTTACCTTTTATTTAAAAACAAAATCCATAACGGCGCATCATAACATTAAAAATATTCCAAACGCATTTTGTAATCTTGATTATACAAAAAAAGAAACAGATTACATGATTCAAATAAAGTCTGGTTCCTTGGCTGAAAATAGCACGATTACTGTACAAAAAAATAACGCTACAAATAATAACAGCGTTCAAATAAAAAGTACACATTCATTTTTAATAAAACCAATGACGGTATCATTAAAAATAGAAAAGGTTATAGAAAAATATAAATCCAAAATACTGATGCTTTGTAATCAAGCAAGCATCGGTGGAATTTATGAAAATGGCTGGCTAACATCGGACACAAAAACATTTGGAACTTTTACTTATGCTTATGATACCATAGCTCCATACATTACTTTATTAAAACCAAGAAAAAAAACAAATTCAAAGAACTTCATTAGTTTTAAGATAAATGACGATCTCAGTGGCATTAAAGAATATCATTTGTTTATAAATAATGAGTGGACAATTGCTGAGTACGACGCAAAAACAGAACAATTAATTTGCAATTTTAATGAGCATACTCCGAAAGGAAAAATTGTTTTAAAATTAGAAGTGATAGATAAAGTAAACAATACAAAAACCTATAAAACAAGCATTGAAAGGTAAATAGAGTATTTACAAAAATAAATCGTCTATATCGCGTTTGTCTTTTTTAGTTGGTCTTCCAGTTCCTTTATCTCGTTTAATATTAGAAACAAAAAACAATGATTCCAACTTTTCTAGTTTCTCAACAGGAGGGCTCTTATCTATATAATGTTTTAAAGCAATTTCATAACTCTGTCGATTTTCAATCAAAGCCGTTACCTCTATTATTTTTTTGATTCCGCCACTGAAAGACATAGTATATTCATCCCCAATTTTTACCAATCGAGAAGCCTTTACGGCTTCGCCATTTAACTTAACCTTATTGTTTTTGATAGATGTACTAGCCAATGAACGAGATTTATAGATGCGTATGGCCCATAAATAACAATCTAACCTTACTGAATCAAGTGCCATTCTAAGAATTAATTTTTTCAAATTTACAAATGTTTTATGACAACACATATGATAAAAACATTTAATAACAATCTACAAAAAAACTAATATCCTTTGTATCTTTAAACCTTATGTTATTAGAAAAATTATCACTCCTTAATTTTAAAAATTATACCGAAGCACAAATGACTTTCTCAGAAAAGTTTAATTGTTTCGTTGGCAATAATGGTGCTGGTAAAACAAATATTTTAGACGCTATTCATTATATTTCATTATGTAAAAGCTACTTCAATAGTATAGATAGTCAAAATATACAGCACGAATTGCCCTTTTTTGCTATACAAGCATGGATTGAAAAAAATGGAACAACCGATGAAATTTATTGTGCCTTAAAACGTGGGCAAAAAAAACAATTTAAACGCAATAAAAAAGAATACGAGCGCTTATCTGAACATATTGGTATTTATCCACTCGTGATGATTTCGCCTTCAGATAGCGAACTTATATTAGATGGTAGTGAAGTAAGGCGTAAGTTTATTGATAGCATCATATCTCAATACGATAAACATTATCTTGATTCATTAATATCATACAATCATGCCTTACATCAGCGCAATGCTTTGCTTAAATATTTTTATGAACATCGACATTTTGATGCGTTAAGTTTAGAAGTATGGGATGATAAACTCATTCAATACGGAGAAACAATCATCTCAAAACGTAATCAATTCTTAGAGGAATTTATCCCTTTGTTTAATGCCAACTACGAGTTAATTAGCGGTAGTACAGAAATAGCGAGCATTCATTATTTAGCATCAACCAAAGGCGCTGATTTTAAATCATTATTACAATCCAATTTAGAGCGGGATAAAATAGTGCATCACACAACTATCGGACCTCACAAAGATGATTTAGAGTTTAAATTACTAAACTCGAGTTTGAAAAAATTTGCTTCACAAGGTCAGCAAAAATCATACTTACTAGCACTTAAGCTAGCCCAATTCGAATTTGTAAAAAAGAAAACAAATACCAAACCTTTATTGCTACTTGATGATATTTATGATAAATTAGACGAGTCAAGATTTACCAAATTGATTGAATTAGTTAGTAGTGAGAATTTTGGGCAAATATTTATAACAGATACGCATCCTGAGCGCATGAAAACATTATTTTTAAAATCGAACTCTAAACACGCTATCTTTATTGTGGATAATGGAATAGTTAATCAACATGGCTAAACATAGTAATTTAATAAAACTAGGAGATGCCATTTCTCAACTTTTCAAAGAAGAAAAGCTCGATGAGAAATACAGTATTTTTGCCATCAGAAATGATTGGGAAAAAATTGTAGGAACCATGATTTCAAAACACACTACTCAAATAAATTTTACAAATGGCCACTTATATGTTTCAATCGATTCCTCTATAGTAAGAAATGAAATGGCTTTCGCAAAAGAAGATATCATCAATAAAGTAAACAAATTTGTGGGTAATAGATTAATTAAAGAATTAGTATTGAAATAAACCATGAAAACATTTAATGTTCCGGAGTTTTACAGAAGTCCAATTATTACCAAAGTAAAACAATACCGTAAAATACAGGACCCACGAAAAAAGGATAATGCTCCAACAGTGTTGAACTTTGGAAAAATAAATTATTTAATTGCTAGACACTTCGGATTTTGCTATGGTGTAGAAAACGCCATTGAAATTTCATTTAAAGCTTTAGAAGAAAATGAAGGCAAACGTGTGTTTTTATTAAGTCAAATGATTCACAATCCTGATGTAAATAATGATTTAACAGAACGAGGTGTTCAGTTTTTACAAGATACAAATGGAAAACAACTAATTAGTTTTGATACCTTAACAAGCGACGATGTAGTCATCATTCCAGCATTTGGAGCACCTCTTGATGTCATTAGTTTATTAGAATCAAAACACATAAAAACTGAAAAATACAATACAACTTGCCCATTTGTGGAACGTGTTTGGAAAAAATCTGAGTCCATAGGCAAAGAAAATTACACTATTATCATACATGGAAAAAATACGCACGAAGAAACACGCGCTACATTTTCGAGAAGTGATAAACATAGCAGAGCCATTGTGGTAAGAGATTTAGAAGAATCTAAATTACTAGCAGATTATATTTTAGGAATAAAAAACAAAGATCAATTTGTTGTTGATTTTAAAGATAAATATTCAAACTCTTTATGCCTTGAAACTGATTTTGATAGAATTGGAGTCATCAATCAAACAACCATGCTTGCAAGTGAAACGCAAGAAATTGCTGACTTTTTTAAAAACATCATGATTCAAAAATATGGTGAAGCATCTATTGGTAATCATTTTGCTGATACAAGAGATACCCTATGTTATGCTACAAACGAAAACCAAGATGCCACGTATGGATTGTTAAACGCGGAGGCAGATTTAGCCATTGTCGTTGGAGGCTACAACAGTAGTAATACATCTCATTTAGTAGAACTATGTGAAAAAAAATTCACAACCTATTTTATTTCATCAGAAAAAGAAATCATAGACGCAACAACTATTCAACATTTTGATTATCCAAATAAAAAACACTTAGTAACAAATCACTTTTTACCAAAACATTCGCCATTAAATATTATTATCACCAGCGGTGCATCGTGTCCCGATTCAGTTATAGAAGGCGTTATTAATAAATTAAATAGTTTTTATTCGGATTTAATTCCTACGGAAACAGTGTTAAATAACTTACACACTAGCATTTAAAAACAAAAAATAAAATGAATTTAAATTTAACGAAACCACTTGCCTTTTTTGATTTAGAAACAACAGGCGTTAATATTAGCTCTGATAGAATTGTAGAAATATCAGTGGTACGTGTAAACATTGACAATACAACTGACATACTGACTAAAAAAATAAATCCAACTATCCCGATTCCAATTGCCACATCAAAAATACATGGCATATATGATAAAGACGTTGCTGATGCACCAACATTTAAAGAGTTTTCAGCACAACTGTTTCAGTTTATCAGCAACTGTGATTTGGGCGGATTTAATTCAAATAAATTTGATGTACCATTATTAGCTGAAGAATTTTTAAGAGCCGACATCGATTTTGATTTAAAAAATAGAAAATTAATTGATGTGCAAAATATCTTCCATATCATGGAACCAAGAAATTTAACGGCTGCTTATAAATTCTACTGCGGAAAGCACTTAGAAAATGCACACTCTGCCGAAGCAGACACAGTAGCTACCTACGAAATATTTAAAGCGCAAATTCAACATTATGAGAATACTGAAAAACTAGATGAGAAAGGTAATGCATTTAAACCAGTTGTAAACGATATGACAGTATTAAGTGAACTCACTAACAGATTTAAACAAGCTGATTTATCCGCAAGAATTGTATACAACGAAAAAGACGAAGAAATTTTTAATTTCGGAAAACACAAAGGAAAAACAGTAAAAGAAGTGTTTGAAAAAGAACCTGGATATTACAGTTGGATGATGCAAGGTGATTTTCCACTTTACACAAAAAAAATCATTACACAAATCAGATTAAGCATGAAGTAATGATTACAACTGCTTTTTAAACTCCATACGCATGCATGACATAGAACCTTTTTATAATTGGCAACATTTATACATCGCTGCCGAAGATGAAAACTCTCCTTTTTATGGAACAGAATATAGTGAGTTCACTTTCAGTAATACCGTTTATAATTATTACATCCATCCACAATGGGATGATATGGGAAGCGAAACACTGTATCTCAAAATTATTTTTGTTGATTACGATGAAGGCTTCGCATTTATAGAATTAATAGGGGAATGGAATGACACGATTAACAATGATATCATGCTTTTAAAAAGAGATATCATGGATGAACTATTGCATCATAAAATTAATAAGTTTATTGTAATTGGTGAAAACGTTCTCAATTTTCATGCATCCGATGATTCATATTACGAAGAATGGTTTGAAGATGTGGAAGATGGTTGGATAGTGTTTTTAAATTTCAGAGATCATATTTTAAAAGAGTTTAAATCTTCAGGCTTAGATTATTATTTTAATTCTGGTGGAGAATTAAATGATTTCGAATGGCGAAAATTTTCTCCAGGACAAGCGTTTGGCAACATTGAAAAAATAATAAACAAACGACTTCAATAAAGACTAAAATCAATTCTCTTTTAAAAAATATACAGAAACGTTTTTATTTTTTTATGGTTATTTATTTCAATTTAACATAAAATAAACTTACTTTTAAACTTCTTAAAAACAAAACATAGAAGCAGATGAGTGGCTTACTATTGTTGCATTTGTATTGAAAAACTGAACTAAATTAAAAAACTAATTATGTGGAAAAAATTTGCAAGCCTTTTATTACGAAATAAACTGATTTTCACATCAATTATTCTTTTAATTAGTGGCATCATGGGTTATGAAGCTTCTAAAATTGAATTGTCTTACGAATTCGCTAAAATACTTCCAGACAATGACCCAACATTTATAGATTATAAAAACTTTAAAAAACAGTTTGGTGAAGATGGCAACGTCATGGTTGTTGGATTTCAGGATAAAGATTTTTTTACACTTAATAAATTTAATGATTGGTATCACTTAAGTAAATCCATCAAAATCATTAATGGCATTAAAGAAGTTTTATCAGTTCCAACCACTTTTAAAATTGTAAGAAATGATAGTTTAGAAAAAATGGAATTCTTACCGTTAATTTCTAAAATACCAACCACACAAGCAGAAGTTGATAGTATTAAAACAACATTTTTAAACATGCCGTTTTATGATGGCTTAGTGTACAATAAAAAAAATGGGGCTGTATTAATGGCCATCACTTTTAATAAAAGTTCGTTGAATTCAAAACGACGTTTAGATATTGTGAAAGAAATAAAAGTATTAACTGAAGCGTTTTCACAAAAGCATAACATTGATGTACATTACTCTGGCATGCCTTACATTCGATCGCAAATGATGGAAAAAATTTCGCATGAAATGACTTTATTTTTAATACTTGCTGTTTTAATCACTGGACTAATTTTATGGATGTTTTTTAGATCAGGCATGAACGTATTTTTTTCGCTTGTTATTGTAGCGGTAGGCGTTATTTGGTCTGTTGGCTTACTAGAATTGTTTGGTTATAAGATTACTGTTTTAACGGGTCTGATTGCGCCACTCATTATGGTTATTGGAATTCCAAATTGTGTGTTTTTAATTAATAAATACCAAAGCGAATATCTGTTACACAAAAATAAAATCAAAGCTTTGGCACGAATGATTGAGACGATTGGCGTTACTTTATTTTTAGCTAATGTTACAACAGCCATTGGTTTTGGTGTACTATACTTTACAAATAGCGCTATGTTGGTAGAATTTGGCGTAGTGGCAGGAATCAGCGTCCTTACAACTTATATCATCACCCTTATTTTAATCCCCGTTTTATTATATGCATTACCCGTGCCTAAAACAAAACAAACAAAACATTTAGAAGGGAAACGAATCAATGCACTTCTATCAAAAATAGACCAATGGGTTCAATTTAAAAGACCGATTATTTATACCGTTACAACCATCATTACCATCATTTCCATATTTGGATTGGTGCGTGTAAATATTGAAGGTTATGTAGTAGACGACCTTCCAAAAAACGATCCTATTTATACAGATCTTCATTTCTTTGAAAAATCATTTAATGGTGTGTTACCTTTTGAAGTATCGATTGATACTAAAAAAGAAAATGGATTGTTTACAGAAAATGCAAAGACACTCTATAAAATAAAAGCTTTAGAAGCTACTTTTAGTAATTATCCTGAATTTTCAAAACCATTATCTATAGTTGGTGCCATTAAATTTTCTTACCAAGCTTATAAAGGCGGTAATCCTAAATACTATAAATTTCCATCAGTAACCGACTTAAAGAAATTATCTGATTACTCAGGTTCGATTGATAACCAAAACGGAAAAATGAAATCATTTATTGATAGCTCAAAAAGTATAACGCGGGTTAGTTTTCAAATGGCTGATATTGGATCGGAACGAATCAAACAATTGGTTACAGACATTAAGCCAAAGGTAGATTCCATTTTCGACCCTAAAGACTATAAAGTTAGCCTCACTGGTCACAGTCTTGTGTTTTTAAAAAGTAACGATTATCTACTTGATAATTTATTTGAAAGTTTATTGATTGAAATACTATTAATTGCATTGGTTGGAATGATCTTATTTAGATCCGTAAGTATCATTGTACTATCTAAAATACCGTGCTTAATTCCTTTAGTAATAACAGCAGGTATCATGGGCTTTTTAGGCATACGATTTAAACCATCCACTATTTTAATTTTTAGTATTGCGTTTGGTATTTCATCTGACGGCACCGTTTATTTACTGACTAAATACAGACAAGAATTATTAAAAACTAACGGAAATGCCACTTTAGCTATTTCTAATGCTATTAAAGATACTGGCTTAAGTATGATTTACACCTCCGTCATTTTATTTTTCGGATTCTCTATATTTTCAGTTTCAAGTTTTGGAGGAACAGCCGCTTTAGGTATTTTAATTTCGTTAACCTTATTAATTTCCTTATTTACTAATTTGATTTTGTTGCCAGCTATTTTACTTTCTATCAATAGTAAAAAGCAACGTAA
>JBIISW010000237.1:0-2920 GCA_044340865.1 Bacteroidia bacterium
GAAACCACAGAAGATGTAGCACTAAGTGCGCTAACTGAACAGGTTGATACTAATTGATAATAAGTTGTTGTGGTTGTCGCCGTTGCATAAGAAGAAGTTGTAGCTCCAGCTAAATTAGCCCAAGGGCCAGTTGCACTGGAAGAACTTTTCCATTGATATGATATACCTGTTCCCGAACTTAAACCTGTAGCAGAA
Organism: Bacteroidia bacterium; assembly: GCA_044340865.1. Classification (GTDB taxonomy): domain Bacteria; phylum Bacteroidota; class Bacteroidia; order B-17B0; family Aurantibacillaceae; genus UBA4416. The sequence goes on from JBIISW010000237.1 coordinate 196, forward strand.
AGTGTTATCGCATTACCTGGACATCCCAAACTCGATGTAATAGCTGCTAAACCAGCATTTGGAGCACCAGAACAAGCCACAGCTGGAACAAAATTTACGCAACCAATAAAGCCACGTGGATAAAATGAAAAAGCTGTTAAAGATGCTCTTGTTGGTCCTCCAAAACTAATATTAGTTCCAGTGAGTATATTACAACCACTATTTGAATTTGTATACGTTCCGACTGCAAGTGTTGAATAATTTAAATTTCCAAATGAACTCGAAGAGGATAAAGCAGCATTAATACATATTGCATAGGTTGCGCCAGCAGGCACTACTAAACTTAATCCACCTGTAAAAAAAGATTGAGGGACACTTCCAGTTGTTCCTACACCAGCGATAGTAGCACTTCCAAATTGAGTCCATGCTGCAGTGGTTAATGCCGGGACTGCTGCAGCTGAAGTGTAATTCAAAGGTGTGGTGCTATACCATGCCTCTGTGGCAGTTAATCCGGATGATGTACAAACACTCGAAATGTCATTAATGATAATGGCATAAGAGTTAGTGTTCTGAAAATTAAAAGTAACCTTTCCGTTACCATTATTATTTAAAAAGGTACTGCAAACAGATTGCGAATAAAAAGAAGTAACATAAAAGATGAGTCCGAAAAGTACGTAAAGTTTTTTCATGATCGTAAAGGTTTAGTTAGTTAATTAATTGGTTATCTTAAACTTACAAAAAAATAATGACAATGTCAATAGTATTGATGAACGAATGAGTGAATGTAAATAGTTTAATATTTAAATTACTTTATTTTAGAGCACTTTCAATTCTAGTTAACTACAAGTATGTACTTTTCAATGAGTAAAATGATGGGCTTGATTTGTCTTTACATATTACTTATTGAGATTATAAATCATTTCAGGATGATGTTGATTAAAAATCAGAATTTTTATTTCAATGCGAGTCATGCCGAACTTGATTCGGCATCTCTTTATTTAATACTCCCTGAGATTCTGAAGCGAGTTCAAAATGACTGTAATGATAAACTTTATTTAATATTCCCGTCCTATTTTTTCATTGAAGTTTGCGTTAAGGATTGAAGTGAAAATCCTTTTGGTCGCTGAGCGTGTCGAAGCGAAAAAAGATTGGAACGAAAAGCCTGGTGAGCCTTTTGGCGAAAACGCCCTAATTATTTTTACAGATATTATTTCTTGTCTTGAAACAAAGAAACAAAATTCAAGGCTGCATCAAACTGATGAGGCCTTACTTTTTCAGTGAAGTTCGCGTTAAGTATTGAAGTGAAAATCCTTTTTTGAGGAACGAAAAAAAGATTGGAACGAAAAGCCTGGTGAGCCTTTTGGCGAAAACGCCCTTATAATATTTGAAAATACTCCTCTTTTTCTTTGTCTTGAAACAAAGAAACAAAATTCAAGGCTGTATCAAATCATGCTAAAAATAACAGGTTGTCAAGCCGACGCTTTGAACTCGCTGCGCTCAAACACCAAATCGTCTTCGCACTTGCTAGCGCATTTGATGCACCTTTATTTTTCACGCATCATTTGATAAGGCCGTTTGGAGAGGTATTCGGATTTAAAAGTTGATGAATCATTTCATAATGACTGTAATGATAAACTTTATTTTAAAAATTCATATTTTTTTCAGTGAAGTTTGCGTTAAGGATTGAAGTGGAAATCCTTTTTTGAGGAACGAAAAAAAGATTGGAACGAAAAGCCTGGTGAGCCTTTAGGCGAAAACGCCCTTGTCATTTTTTTTACTACTCTTTTTCTTGAAAAAAAAGAATAACGAAAATACTAACACATGATTTGATAAGGCCGTTTGGAAAGGTATTCGGATTTCAAAGATAGAACAATCAACAATACCACTCACTTGTTAATAAAATGACTATCCTTCAAGCTATTATAATTTTAAATTTATGGACTTAAAAAAAAATAATGACAGAACATTCTCTCTATTTAAAAATAGCCACAGATTTACGCATAGACGTCAAACAAGTAAAAGCAACCGTTGAATTATTAGATGAAGGTGCTACCGTTCCATTTATTTCAAGATATAGAAAAGAGGTAACAGGAAGTTTAGACGAGGTAGAAGTCATCACGATAAAAAATGACATTGAGCGTTTAAGACAATTAGAACAACGCAGAGAAAGTATTTTAAAATCTATTGCTGGACAAGGTAAATTAACTGAAGAACTCGAGCAAAAAATAAAAGCAGCAGAACTTTTATCAACCCTCGAAGATTTATATTTACCATTTAAACCTCGCCGAAGAACTAAAGCAACCATTGCTCGTGAAAAAGGATTAGAACCTTTAGCAACAATTATTCTGAATCAGCAAACACCTAACTTATTTCAAGATGCCCTTTCTTTTGTCAATAAAGAATTGGAAGTGAATAGTCCAGATGAGGCATTGCAAGGTGCCAGAGATATTATTTCTGAAATCATGAGTGAAGATGCCTTGGTAAGAGAAGGGATGCGAATTTTATTTAAAAACAGTGCCGTTATTAAAAGTAAAGTAATTAGAGGTAAAGAAGAAGAAGGTCAAAAATTTGAAGATTATTTTGAGTGGGAAGAAAAATTAATGACGTGTCCAAGTCACCGTATGCTAGCGATGCGTCGCGGAGAAAAAGAAGATTTTTTAATTTTAGACATCGTGATTGATGATGAAATTGCACACGACCAAATTAAAAAACAATTTATCACATCGAGAGGTGAATGTGCAGAACA
>JBIISW010000238.1:0-2910 GCA_044340865.1 Bacteroidia bacterium
AATCAAAGATACAATTTGAAATCTATTCACAACACATTCAAGTAACCGAACCTCAAACAAAGGGGTGTTTATCAATAAATCAAAGATACAATTTGAAATCTATTCACAACCAATTAGACTTAATTATTCAAGGAATAGTTGGTGTTTATCAATAAATCAAAGATACAATTTGAAATCTATTCACAACTGGGAAGTTAAAGAGAAACCAACTAAAAAAGGTGTTTATCAATAAATCAAAGATACAATTTGAAATCTATTCACAACGGCGTAAAGTATTTATCGCTACGCATTAATGGTGTTTATCAATAAATCAAAGATACAATTTGAAATCTATTCACAACATAGATGGGATGCGAATGCCACACTATTACGGTGTTTATCAATAAATCAAAGATACAATTTGAAATCTATTCACAACGACGTTATTACAGTAGCAATGAATCAAATTGGTGTTTATCAATAAATCAAAGATACAATTTGAAATGAGTTCCAATAAAAAATAACAAAATGAATTCGACGAAGGCAAATCTATTCATAACGGCTTCGAGTACCTCAGCCTCAGTTTATAAAGTGTTTATCTACAAATCAAAAAACAATAGTTACTCAGCCGCCGGTAAATTATAAGTTGCCCAGTCTTCTTTTGATGGACCATAAATACTTGGTACTTTGATATGATTTAAACGCATCAATATAGATAGTTGTCCGCGATGATGAATTTCATGCTTTATCAATGCGGATAATACATCTCCATTTGTCCATCGTTCGCCATAAATATCTATTACTAACTTTAAATCCTCATCAGACCATTTTTTTTGAACCTGTTCTAAAACAGATTTTGAAGAGATAATATATAATTCACATACCTTTGCCATAGTATCAATTGGTTCTGCATGTTCGTCTGGACAATCAATTGTTAATCCTGCCTTTCCCAACATTTCACCGTGAGTAATTAAAATGTGCCAAACTAATCGTTGAATTGATCTCACATCATCGTTCACTTTTATTGTCAATGCATCATTAGGGATTGCTTTAAATAAACTGAGTGTGATTTTTTGTTCTTCAGAAAACGATTTTACAAATTGCTGAATAGTTGTGTACATAATTAAACTAAATGATGACGATTATTATAAATATCCTTTTATTTTATACGTTGCATACCCAATCATTTCATGTGTAATAAGCGTAAAAATAGAAAGCGCGTCTACATTCGGAATAAAGCAATGATCAAATTCAAACTTCCTATTACCCGCAATCTTATTAGTAATAAATGGCGTTATATTTTGGTAACCTGCTTTTTTAAAGATACCTAAAGAGCGTCGCATATGAAACGATGATGTGACCAATAAAATAGAACCTTTAAATTGTACACTATCCAACATGTGTTTGGTGAATGTGGCATTCTCATAAGTGTTCTTAGAGTTATTTTCTATTAATACAACGCTATCTGGAACATGTATAGCATTCAAATAGTCTTTAATATATGATGCTTCTCTAAGATGAGGTTTACTGATACTTCCTGAGCCGCCTGTAATAAGAATTTTACCAACTCTTCCTTTGTAATACATGGACAACGTTTGAAAAAGTCTATCACCCGAATAGGTAAAATCGAAGCGTTGCTGACGTTCATCAATACGTCCCATACCACCTAATACAATAGCTAAATCGTATTTTGTAGATTTTAGATAAATATCATCATCCTTATACTCCCAAGCACGAACAACTTCATCTACTAAAAAGGAGTTTGATATCACATACATGAAAGTTATAAAACCAATCACCCATTTTCGAAATGGCGTGTTCCAAACTTTTTTCAATAAAATACAAAGCCCAACAACCAACCACGTGTATGGAGCAATAATGAAGGCTAATATTTTTGAAAAGAAAAAAAACATATATAAGATTAACTAATCACTTATTTATTCAATAATCATTTCAAAAGGCAAACGTGCTTGAACACCTTTTTTAAGTAATACCGTTTTTAATTGTTTGATATAAATATATTGTTCTCCTAAATTAGCTTTCATCGTGCGCGCTTCAATTTCATCAGCACCATTACTAAATAATTCTTCAATAGGATCTTTTTGTTTTGGTAAATCCACTAATTTATAATTCGAAATTTTTGCCAATTTAGCAGCATAAGCGATGGCGTCATTCATACCACCAATTTCATCTACCAACTTAATTTTTAGAGCATCAGTCCCACTCCACACTCTTCCTTGCCCTATGCTATCGACATTATTCTTAGACATTTTTCTTCCTTCAGCAACTTTGGTAATAAATACAGTATAAATATCTTCTACACTTTTTTGAATATAATTGAATTCATCAGGCGTTGCTGAGCGTAAAATTGTTCCAACATCACTGTGTTTATTAGTATTAACTGTATCAATGGTGATTCCTAACTTTTCAGAAAGTGCTTTTTGAATGTTAGGAATCATGCCAAATACACCTATTGAACCGGTGATGGTATTTGGTTGTGCAAAAATGCGGTTAGCGGCACAACTAATATAATAACCACCACTTGCCGCTACATCGCCCATCGAAACCACAACTGGCTTAGCCGCTTTTGCCAAACAAACTTCTCTCCACATCACATCACTAGCGAGTGCACTTCCTCCAGGTGAATTAACACGAAATACAATGGCTTTAATATTTGAATCTAAACGTGCCTCACGCAATGCTTTAACAACAGTTTCGCTACCTACACTATTATCATCTCCTTCGCCACTTACAATTTCGCCAACAGCATAAACAACTGCAATTTTATCACGACTTAATACTAACTTATTTGGTGAAGTTGAATACTTCGTTAAGGAAACAAAATGAATTTTATCACTAGGTGAAAGGTTAATCTTATTTTTTATGTCGTCCATGACTTCATCTTCATACTTCAAACCATCAATTAATTTA
>JBIISW010000094.1:0-10079 GCA_044340865.1 Bacteroidia bacterium
AAATAAAGGTGCATCAAACGCGCAGGCAGGTGCGGAGACGATTTGCTGTTTGAGCGCAGCGAGTTCAAAGCGTCAGCTTGACAACCTTTTATTTTTAGCATGATTTGATACAGCCTTGAATTTTGTTTCTTTGTTTCAAGACAAAGAAAAAGAGGAGTAAAAAAAATATAAGGGCGTTTTCACCAAAAGGCTCACCAGGCTTTCCGTTCCAATCTTTTTTCGCTTCGACACGCTCAGCGACCAAAAGGATTTCCACTTCAATCCTTAACGCGAACTTCACTGAAAAAATAAATTGAACCTATAAATAAACTTTATCATGACAGTTATTCTGAACTCCTTCAGAATCTTTTAAAAATCAATTGACCTTGTTTCATGACAATGAATAAGAAAAAATTTTATGTTAAAAAACCACTATACCACTTACAGCCATAACATTACATCTATTCACCTCATTATTGAATAAAAAATTGATTTTTATGATTTACAAAACCCTTATTTTAGTATATTTAAGGGCAAAATTAAGCCAATCCACACTCAGCATTTATGTCATTGAGGTGGCGAAGCTGTATAAAGTTTGTAAATTATTCTAAATCATTAATAAATCTTGACCTTTTCATTGAATAATACCTTAAAATTTAGTACTCAATAACATTGAAGTTACAAGGCTCAAAACTCATCGTTAGAAACACTGGTATTTTATACGCTAAGACGTTTATTACCATGGGCATATCTTTGGTTTCAACTCGATTAATTTTAAATGCATTGGGATCAACTGATTTTGGTATTTTTAGTTTAATCGGTGGAGTAATAGCGATGCTTACGTTTTTGAATAATGCCATGACGCAAGCAACTCAACGTTTTTTAAATTATAATTTAGGCGCTGGTGACGTTGAAAAATTAAAACAGATTTTTAATGCGAGTGTTTTGTTGCATTTGATAATAGGTATTTTAGTTGTGGCGTTAATTGAAATTGCTGGGTTATGGGCCTTCGATTATTTTTTAAATATTCCCATAGAAAGGTTGAGTGCTTCAAAAATTGTTTTTCATTTTATAGTTATCAGTACGTTCTTTACCATTATTTCAGTGCCTTATGATGGAATCATTAATGCGCATGAACATATGTTATTTGATTCTATTTTAGGTATTGTTCAATCACTTGGGATATTAGCGATTGCATTGAGTATTACGATTTTAAATACTGATAAATTAGAATGGTATGGGGCGTTTATGGCAGGCCTAACTATTTTATTATTAGTAATACGAAGGATATATTGCAGAATACAATATCCAGAAAGCAAGATAAATTTTAATAAGTATTTAAATAAACATACACTAATTGAAATGATAAATTACTCTAAATTTACATTAATGGGTGCTACTTCCAGCATGTTTGGTGCATTTGGAGTCCCTGTTATTTTAAATTCATTTTTTGGAACTAAAATTAATGCAGCTCATGGAGTTGCTATACAATTGAATGGACAAATAAGTGTTTTCTCAAATGCGATGATGAGAGCATTGAATCCACAAATTACAAAAAGTGAAGGAAGTGGTAATCGAACAAGAATGTTTGACTTAGCAATACTAGGCTCGAAATATGGCTATCTTTTATTAGCTTTTTTCGCAATCCCATTTATTTTAGAGGCAGATTTTATTTTAAAGTTATGGCTTAAAAATCCCCCAGAGTATGCTATCTTATTTTGTCAATTTGCTATAGTTGTTTCTATGTTAAACCAATTGAGTATTCCCATATCGAATATGATAAATGCACAAGGAAATATAGGAAGGCTTAATGTTTTTTCTTCAATCATTTTTATTTCAATACTACCAATCATTTATTTTTTATTTAAATTACAATTTCCACCATTTTGGTTTTATATTGTTCAAATATTATTGGAACTGGTATTACTCAATTTAAGATTATATCAAGCTAAACATAAGTTAAACTTCCCAATTAAATTATTTATGACTAAAGTATTGAAACCTGTATTTATTATTACATTATCAATGTCAGTAATAGGTTTATCAATTAAATATTTTTGCGAAGAAAGTTATTTTAGATTAATTGTAAATTTCACTTTAGTATTTATAACATCTTTAATAATTACTTATTTGTTTGCCTTAAGTGTTAGGGAAAAGTTTGAATTAAAAAAATATTTTTTAAAATACCACTAAAATTATATGATTGAAAATAAAAAATACATTTTTAATAAATTTAACAAAAGACCGGATTTAACAAAAAAGCAAAGAGTTTTACTTAAATTGTATAAATTCCCTTTTTTGAACAATTTTAGAACTTTAAAGATAAAGCTATTGACTTCATTAAATATCCCCATAGAAACTGAGATTAACCAAGGTTTTTCGCTTTCTTCAGGAAATTTGAAAGTAGGAAATAATGTTAGCTTAGCTGATACTTTTTTTTTAGATTTCGCCCCAATATATATTGGTAACAATGTTAGTTTTTCATTTAGAAACATGGTAATTACATCTACTCACGATATTAATGATTTTAATAACGTGTTAGCAAGTCTTATCATAATTGAAGATAATGTCTGGATTACTTCTAATGTAACTATACTTGGTGGAGTTAGAATTGGAAAGAATTCAATTATAGGTGCTGGTAGTGTTGTTACGCATGACATCCCATCTGGAGTATTTGCTGCAGGGAATCCATGTCAAGTTATTCGTGAAATAAGATTCAATAAATAGTTTTACTTTATAAATTAATTTGAACTATTCAATTTTAATTAACACAACTGATTCTTTTGAAGATTGTTGGATTCCATTTTTCACTCTATTTAAAAAGTATTGGCCTGAATATAATGGTAAAATTTATTTAAATACAGAAACTAAAAGTTTCGATTTTTTGGGATTAAATATCATTTCAATTCAAAATAATAAATTAGAACCTTCTAAAAAGATAACTTGGAGCGAATGTTTAATAAGGGCTTTAAAAACTATTGATTCAGATGTTATTTTGTATTTGCAAGATGATTATTTTTTTAAAGGTTTTGTGAAAAATGAACTGATAGACAAATATGCAAATGTAATGTTTGAACATAGAAATATTGATTGCATACACCTGACTGATCAAGCTGTCTTATTTGATAATATAAAATCGCAATACTATGGGTTATATCCTGTAAAAATTAAACAAACCTATAGAGTAAGTTGCCAGGCGGCTTTATGGAAGAAAGAAATATTATTAAAATATTTGAGACCACATGAAAATGCTTGGCAGTTCGAAAAATTCGGATCAAAGCGAGGATTTATTTTTAAAGACAATTTTTTTGTTGTAGATCCTAATCAAATAAAATTGAATCAATATGAAATTATCCCGTATGTTTTCACGGGGATAATAAAAGGTAGATGGAAAGAAGAGGTTGTGCCTTTATTTAATGAAAATAAAATAGGCATTGATTATACAAAAAGAGGTTTTTTTTTACAAGCTCCTCAAAGAAGTTTATTAATTAAAATAATTAATAAACTCACGAATATACCTATTGAATTCAAAAGTTGGATAGATTTGTTGAAATTAAAATGTATATGAGTTTTTTTTTAATTTTCATACTCAAATCTTGCCGAAAAATTTATGCTGTTTTTGTTAAGCAACCTAAATATAATATTGATGGAGAGACTGAACCTGAGAAAGCTTCAAAGATAATTTTTGATCATTTATGTTCAAATAAGTCTTGCATGATTGCACGTTTTGGTTCAGTTGAACTTAATGTGTTAACTAATTATTTGGGCGTGAGTAGTGGTAAAAAGAATTTTTTAGGTTACATAAATTATGATTCACCTGAATGGTGGTGGGAGGAAAGTAAAATCAAGCAATTGCAAATTAATGCTGGTTTTTTTCCAAGTGATTTAACTAAAATCATTCATTTTTGTGAATTAATGTTTTCTGATATGAAGGAAGTGGATGTTTTAGGTGTTTGGAGGCCCGAAGAAAAGTATTTTAAGCAAGAATTAATTAACTCAGAAAAAATCGCTCTGGAATTATTAAACCCTTATTTTTCAGAAAAGCCATGGACAAAGGCCTTGGAAGGAAAAAAAGTGTTAGTTGTACATCCTTTTTCGGAAACCATTCAGAAGCAATATTTAAAGCGTGAATCATTATTTAAGAATAATTTATTACCACAATTTGAATTAAAAACCCTTAGAGCAGTTCAAAGCCTTGCAGGGAATGACTCTGGGTTTTCTGATTGGTTTGAAGCTTTAGAATATATGAAAGCTGAGATTGATAAAACAGATTATGATATTTGTTTAATAGGTGCAGGAGCTTATGGTTTTCCTTTAGCAACGCATGTAAAACGAATGGGCAAGAAATCCATCCAATTAGGTGGCAGTTTACAATTGTTGTTTGGTATAAAAGGTGCTCGATGGGAAAACCCTAATTATAATCCCGTCTATAATTATGCAGCATTAATGAATGAGCATTGGGTAAAACCAGATGAAAAAGAACGACCAATGAATGCTGTGGTTGTGGAAGGTGGATGTTATTGGTAAAAAGGATAGAATGAAAATATGCATAATATCACCTTCTGATAAGACATTCATTTCTGAATTTTTATCTAACTATGATTACGAATCTTTACCAATAGGATACGAAGGAGCACCATTTATTGGCACATTAATTAGTGAATTTCTTATGCGTGGAAATGAGGTCGTGGCGATTACTACTTCGGAGGTGGTAAATGAGGATTACAAGATTAAAGAATTTTCTAATGGGAATTTTAAATGGATAATTGTCCCACAGCGAAAACATGCATTTCGTTTTAATAGATTTAAATTGGGTCGAATGTTAGATTTTTTTTATGTAGAAAGAAAAGCAATGCTTAAAATGGTTAAGCTTAACAAACCAAACATCATACATGCGCATTGGGGATACGAATTTGCTCATGTTGCACTATCTAGTGGTTTGCCATATTTAATTACATTACATGACAATCCATTTAAAATTGCAAAGTATTTTAAAAACATTTATCGGTATTTTCGATTGTGTTATGCAGAATATTTAATTCGAAATATGAAATTTATGTCAACTGTTTCACCTTACATGGAAAGTTATGTTTCGAGATCTAAGGGAGAATATCGTATTATTCCAAATCCGATTAATGTATCCTATGCATTGAATGAACTTACAAATCAAGTTCAGAAAAGAATAGATTCTTTAGATACCTTGAAAATTGTCATGATTTTAAACGGATGGGATAAGCGTAAAAATGGGTTAAATGGTCTATTAGCTTTTAAGTTGCTTAAACACTATTTTCCCAATGCTGAATTGCATTTATATGGTGCAGATTCAGAATTAAATGGCAAAGCTAATGCTGATGCAAAAAGCAATAAAATACAAAATGTATTTTTTCATGGTTCAGTACCAAATGTTTCTTTAATATCATCCTTATCTAATTACCATATATTACTTCACCCAGCTTTAGAAGAATCATTTGGGGTTGTATTAATTGAAGCTATGGCGCTTGGCATACCAGCCATTGGAGGCAATAGATCAGGAGCAGTACCTTGGGTTATAAATAATGATACATTGTTAACCGATGTTTTAAATCCTATTGAAATAAGTCAAACTGTTTTGAATTGTGTTGAACATTATAAACAGTTTGGATTACAGGCATATGAAAACGTGAAAACTCGATTTTCAACTAACAGTGTTTGCGATGCCTATCTATCATATTATAAAGACATATTGCATGCTTAATCTTAGTGTGATATTTAAAGCTTTCAGAAAATTAACCTTTATGCTAGTCAATTTATTGTATAACCCTTTTGCTAAAATTTTGCTTTTTGTTAATGGCATCCCTATCCCATCTAACTTAAACGTAAATGGTTTTCTAAAAGTGATGGTAACAAGAAGGGGTAAGGTTAAAATTGGAAAAAATTTTAGTGTGAATAGTGGTGCAAATCATAACATTATAGGCAGGCAACAAAAAAATACGTTTTGGGTAGAAGGTAAATTAATCATTGGCGATGATGTGGGCATGAGTAGCTCTGCAATTATTTGTAATCATGAAATCGAAATTGGTAATCATGTTACCATTGGTGGTAATACAGTTATTTATGATACCGATTTTCATTCAGTGAATGCTGAAACAAGGCGTGATAAATTGAATGATAAACAAAATGCAAAGTGGGGTAAAGTGAAAATCGAAAATAATGTTTTTATTGGTGCTCATACCACAATATTAAAAGGAGTTACAATTGGCGAAAATTCTATCATTGGAGCTTGTTCAGTTATTACTAAAGATATTCCTAGTAATGAGGTTTGGGCAGGGAATCCAGCAAAATTTATTAAATCCTTACCTATTTGAAATATATAAGTTTTAAAAATATCCTGTCTTCACTGATAGTTTTACTTACAATAATTTCCGTAAACCAATGGTCTATTTTTCCAATTGGTAATACCTACACTAATTGGATTATCTATTCTATAATCACAATATTATTTGTAAAAGGAATAAAATACTATTATGACGAGAGTAATTTAAGTAATTTACTATTTGTAAAATTATATTTAATCTGGGTAATTATAAGCAGCACAAGAGGTATTTTTGAAGCTCAAAATTATTGGGACTTTAAAAGCTTGATTAATTCAGGCTTAGCTTTATTAATGATTGTTTCCATTTATATATTTACAAATCCTCTTGTCATTAAAGCAATTTTATCAAAATGGTTAATGTACGCATTTCCATTATTTTTTGTATTGATGTTTTTTCTGACTACAGATAGTTATGGCTTTTATTTAATGCCTATTAGTTTTTTCTTATTGTTTTTACCTTTTTTTGATAAAAAATGGAGAGTTGCTATTGTGTTAATTTCATTATTTGTTGTTTTAGTTGATTTGGATGCAAGAAGTAATGTGATTAAATTTTTTGTTCCATTTTTATTTAGTTTTTTATTTTATATTAAACGATTAGTGAATTTTAAGCTATTTAAAATTATATTTTTTGCATCATTCTTTTTTCCGTTCTTTTTCTTGTTTCTTGGGATAACAAATAAATTTAATATTTTTCAAATCGATAAATACATCTCAGGAAATTTTGAAGAAAAAAAGAAAATTGGCAATCAAGTTAAGGTTGCCGATTTGAAGTCAGATACTCGGACATTTTTATATAAAGAAGTAATTGTTTCTGCAATTAAAAATGATTACATGTTGATGGGCAGATCACCAGCGCGTGGCAATGAATCTGATGCTTTTGGCTTACATGCAGCAGAAGAATTAAAGACTGGACGATATGAGCGATATGGTAATGAAGTATCTATTCTAAATATTTTCACTTGGACAGGCTTGGTCGGTGTAATTTTATATTTTTTAGTATTTTTAAAGGCTGCATATTTGGCTATAACAAAATCGAATAGTAATTTTTTAAGAATAATAGGTCTTTATGTGACCTTTCGTTGGATTTATTTGTGGGTAGAAGATCCAAATATATTTAATATAAATAATATTTTACTTTGGATGGTTGTTGCTATGTGTTATTCTGAACAATTTAGAAATATGAGTGATTTTGAATTTAAAAATTGGCTCAGTTCCATTTTTAAAAGTCAGCCTAATTTAATAAGAGACAATTGATTTATATCGTTATACCTGTTTTTAACAGATGGTATTTTACAAGATTATGTTTAATTAGTTTACAAGAGCAAAATTATCATAATTTTAAAATCGTAGTTGTTGATCATGGATCCAAAGATGGAACTTCAGAGAAAATTGCCATTCATTTTCCAGAAGTAACTGTATTAAACGGTGATGAAACTATGTGGTGGGCAGCAGCAACAAATATTGGGGTTCAATATGCACTTTCAAGTAATGCTGATTTTGTTTTAACGTTAAATAATGATCTTGAGGTAGAGGAAGATTATTTGGATTCTTTATTAAAAATTTATCAAGAAAACAAACCATGTCTAGTTGGTTCTTTAACTGTTGACTTTAAAAATCAAGATAATATATTGTTTATTGGTGGTACATGGAATAAATATTTTGCAAAGTATAAGGCGCATAATAAAATCTATCAAAGTTTAAGAAAATTAGATAGTAATTTTGAAATTATTGAAAGTGATATGTTGCCAGGTCGTGGTGTTTTAATACCAATTGATGCATTTCATAAAGTTGGTATTTATGATGAAATTAAGTTCCCGCATTATTGTGCAGATGATGATTTTTCTTTAAGGTGTAAATATGTAGGGTTTAAATTAGTTGTTTCTGTTAAATCAATAGTTAAATCATATACTGGTGAAACAAATAGTTTATTTAAGTTTAAAAATTTCACATCAATACGTTCTCCGTTTAATTTACAAACAAGGTTTAATTGGGCAAAAAAACATACCCCAATACCAATCATTTATTTTATACTTGATATCGTTCGAATAATTACCTCTCAATTAGTTAAAAATAAAAAATAGAATGAATTACATTTGTACTTGGCTTTGTATAGATGCTCCTGGTGAAGAAAGTAATTATCCACAAACTGGTATTAGTTCTTCAAGTGAAATGCATCAAATAATTTATTGGAAATGTTTAATTACTTTTTTTTTAACAAGTAAACGATTTAATAAGAGTGAAAAACATATTTTATTTACTAATAGCAAACAGTTTCCCATTATAGACAATGTTGATGTTTGTAATTTATTGAATCAATTAGAAGTGGATATAATTCTAACAGATTTTAAATATAAAACCCCAAACGGTTATCATGGGCGTTGGAGAAATCAATTTTATGAGTTTTCCATTTTTGAATACATTTCTAAAAATTTCAACCAAAATTTAGATATGTTTTTGCTATTAGATTCAGATTGTATTTTTTTAAAGCCTGCAAATGATATGTTTAATCAAGCAATTGTTGATGATGGATTTATGTCCTATGACATGTATTATAACGTGAATAAAGAATTAAATGGCTTGAGTAGAATTGGGATGAAAGATGTTTACGAATCTTTATTAGATAAGAAAATTGAAATAGTTCCAAAGTATTTCGGTGGCGAATTTTTTTTATCAAGCCAAGAAAAGATTGTGAAAATATTTTCGGATTTTCATGAGCTTTGGCCAAAATTATTAATTAGACATGAGCAAAAATTGAAAAAGTTTAATGAGGAAGCTCATGTATTGAGTTATATATATTATAAAAATAATTTCACAGAAGGTCATGCAAATAAATATATTAGACGTATTTGGACAAACCCTGTTTTTTATCGAGACGTTTTGCCGAAAGATCTCAATTTAGCTATTTGGCATTTACCCTCAGAAAAAACACTTGGCTTAGAAGTACTTTATAAAAAAACAGTATTTCATTTTTTTAATCCGTCTGAAATTTGGAGTCATACATCTTATTTGAATTTTATTTGTATTCTTTTCGGAATTCCAGATCTCAGTTTTAAGAATAGGATTAAATATTATTTACACACATATATTAACGCAGTAAAAAAAAGATTTATAAAATAATTAATGATTAAATTTTAGAATGATAAAAAAAAACAGAATAACACTTTGGTTGCCTAGATTAGTTTTAGCGTTAAATTATAGTTGGACTATAATATTAAAAACAATTAAATGGTCTTTAAGTTCCAGGGAAACATCAACATATACATATTTGTTATCTCCTAATAATACGAAATACCTTATACATTCAGTATCACTTGTTACAAAGAAATCTTTCCTAGAAATTGAGGGATATTTTAATGAAATATTATCAAATAAGGAGTTAAAAAGTTATATTATTGATAAAATAAAATCATCATCGGTTCGGTATAAAAAAGATTTAAGGTTTGATTTGGCTTCCCGGATTGGTTGGTATGCTATCATTAGAGCTAACAAATCAAAAGTGGTAGTTGAAAATGGCATTGAATTAGGCTATACAGCAATCGTATTATGTGAGGCTATTTTGAAAAATAAATCTGAAGGTTTTGATGGTAGCTATTACGGTTTAGACATAAATAGTGAAGCTGGTTATTTTATAAAACATGATAAGTATGAAACGATTGCAAATCTGATAGTTGGCGATGCCTTGGATTCCTTAGCTCATTTTAAGGAATCTGTTGATTTTTATTTCAGTGATGGTTATAGAACATGCGAC
>JBIISW010000239.1:0-2868 GCA_044340865.1 Bacteroidia bacterium
CGATGGATGTATCAGGGACAAATCCTTATAATTATTTAGTAGTAACAAGAGTGATGGCTACAACATTAATGATTCCGTTATTAGTTATACTGGCTGATGCTGTTTCTCTATATGGAGCTTATTTAGGAGCTAATATTCATGGAATTGTAAGTTGGAGTTTATTTTGGAATCAAGTATTTGATACGATTGTATATTCAGATATTACACCTTCGATTTTGAAAACCTATTTCTTCGGATTCTTCATCGGAATAATTGGATGTTACAAAGGTTTTAATTCCAAAAAAGGAACTGAAGGCGTTGGACAATCCGCTAACTCTGCTGTGGTCATTTCTTCTTTATTAGTTTTTATAATTGATTTGCTTGCTGTACAAATTACCGATGTTTTAAATATAAATTAATGAGACTCCCATCGAATCATACTCAAGAGTCTGTAATAGAAAACGATGCTAATGCTGTTATTAAAATAAAAAGTCTCTATAAATCATTTGGCACTCATGTCGTACTTAGAGATTTTGATTTAAATCTTTATCCGGGTGAAAACGTTGTTGTATTGGGTAAATCGGGTTCAGGAAAATCTGTTTTAATAAAATGTATCATTGGATTAATGAAACCCGATATGGGTACTATAAGTGTTTTAGATAAAGATGTTCCAAATTTAAACTCATCTGAATTAGACAAACTAAGAATTAAAATTGGATTTTTATTCCAAAGCAATGCCTTATATGATTCGATGACTGTTCGTGAAAATTTAGAATTTCCATTAAGGCGACATTGGTTTAACAAAGACAAAAATGAAGTCAATAATTTGGTAATGGAAGCACTTAATAATGTAGGATTAGCAAATACGGTTGATATGATGCCAGTTGAATTATCAGGAGGAATGAGGAAACGAATTGCTTTAGCAAGAACATTAATTCTTAAACCTGAAATTATTTTATATGACGAACCAACAACAGGACTTGACCCTATTACTGGAAAAGAAATAAGTCAATTGATGAATGATATTAAAGAAAAATATAAAACATCTTCTATTATTATTTCGCACGATATCAATTGTGTTAAAATAGTTGCTGATCGGATTGTTATGCTTATTGATGGGAAATGCTATGCCACCGGAACTTTAAAAGAATTACAACATTCATCAGATATAAAAATTAAACAATTTTTTGAGTAATAAAATATGGAAATTTCGAAAAATAGTAAAGTAGGTGTATTTGTTTTAACAGGAACTGCCATCTTAATTTTAGCCTTGTATTTAATTGGTTCGAAACAAAATTTTTTCGGATCAACATTCGAACTACACGCCAAATTTAAAACCATAAATGGTTTAATGCCAGGAAACAATATCAGATTTACAGGCATTGATATTGGAACAGTTAAAAAAGTAGAAATAGAAAATGATTCCACAGTTAATGTTGTTATGATAATAGAAAATGATGTAAAGCAATTTATAAAACAAAATGCTATTGCAACTGTAGGAACCGATGGACTGATGGGAAATAAATTAATCAATATTTCATCTTCAGACGAAAATGCATTCTGTGTTAAAGATGGAGATATCATTAAAAGTATCAACCCTTTTGGAACTGATGCTATGATGAGAACATTAGAAGTATCTAATCAAAACATAAAAGACATAACAACTGATATTAAAATAATTGCTAATCGCTTAAATAAACCTAATACATTATGGAGTATTTTAACGGATACAACCATTTCAAAAAATTTAAAGCAAGCTATTATTAACATTAATAAAACAAGTGAAAGTACATACATCATGACAACTGATTTAAAAAACATCGTTAAAGGTGTGAAATCAGGAAATGGAACAGCAGGAAAACTACTGACAGATACATTATTTGCAAAAAAAATAAATCAAACCATGCTAAATATACAAAGCATGAGTGATTCTATTTCAACGATTGCAAGTAACTTTAAATCCATTTCTGATAAGATAAACCATGGGCAAGGTACAATTGGAACTTTACTAAATGATACCGCACTGACAAATAATCTCAATCAAAGTTTAATAAACTTAAAATATGGAACACACGGGTTTAATGAAACTATGGAAGCGATAAAGGTGACATGGCCGTTTAAAAAATATTTTAAAAATAAAACTAAAGCCTTAAAAAAATAAACACGGCAAAAATCAAGTATTAATATGACATAAATCATTCGGTCATATTTTCAACTTATATACATTAGATGTATGAATGCTTTAGATGTTAATATGAGTTTGGCAGAATTATTTACTAGACTATTTCTAGGAATTATTTTAATTTTTCAAGGTTACGACAAATTGTTCGTTGTGAAAATTAAAAATGTAGTGAGTATGTTTAATAATGATACCGATAAAAAAAATATTCCTCATTCATTGGTTGTATTTACATCGTATTTTACCTCTATGGTTGAATGTTTTGGTGGTTTATTTTTAATCTTAGGTTTATTTCACCAAGAAGTACTTATACTAATTAGCTCAAGTTTATTAATGGTTTCAATTGGTTTTTCTTTTTTAAATCCAATTTGGGACTTAAAACATGTCTTCCCAAGAGTTCTTTTAGTTGTCCTATTATTTATTCTATCTAACCATTTTTATTATGGATTAGATACCATCATTTTAAAATAACACATATGAAAACATTATTAGTAGGAGTAGATTTCACGAAATCGTCCATGAATGCAGTAGATTATACCATTGAATTAGCTAAAAAAACAAAGTCAAATGTTTTACTGTTTCATGCTATAGCAACGCCGATGATACATACAAATTCAGGCCTGTTTATGATTACACCTTCTGATTATTCAGATACCGAATCAAAAAAACTAGTAGATCTTCAAAATAAACTTTCAACTGCAAATAAAGAA
>JBIISW010000240.1:0-2859 GCA_044340865.1 Bacteroidia bacterium
TCTTATGCCAGTCATGCACATATTTTGTCGTTAGATGCTGATGAAGCGCTTGACGAAACATTGGTAAAATCAATACTAAAGGCGAAACAACAGTTTAGTTGTGATGGATATTACATGAACAGGCTTACTAATTATTGCGGTAATTGGGTGCATCATTGCAATTGGTATCCAGATAAAAAACTACGTTTGTGGGATAGCACCAAAGGACATTGGGCAGGAACAAACCCGCACGATAAATACGAATTATTTGAAGGCGATAAAAAAACTGGACACTTAAAAGGCGACATTTTACATTACAGCATTCACACCATTAAAGAAAAAGAAAGCCCCATTATATAAATTAGTTGTCAATCCAATCGCTAAATTTATCGATCATTACCTTTTACATTTAGGATTTTTGGATGGTAAAACTGGTTTTTTAGTTTCTCGAATTTCTGCCTACGCCACGTATTTAAAATATAAAAAACTCAGAGCGTTGTATAAATAGATTTACAATTCAGTTAAAGCAACCATAAATTTTTCTAGTTTCAATTTCATGTCTTTTGCACTGCAATCGTAATTATTCACTAAAATTGAAAAGGCTAGGGTTTTTCCTGATTTTGTTTTGACATAACCACAATAGCCTCTCGCTCTATTGATGTAGCCCGTTTTAGCTCGTAAGTTATTTTCAGCAAATGTTCCTTTGCATAAATTAATCATACTTCCGTTTTTGCCTGCAATTGGTAACGAATTATGAAAGGCTTCGTAATTTAAAACATCATGAAATAAATCATTTAGAATTTCTGCTTGAAGTTTTGGCGTTATGGTGTTTGCTCTTGATAACCCACTTCCATCTACCATGTGTAAGCCAGTGACGTCAAGACCTTTATTTTTCCAATACATTTTTACGGCATCAATGCCATTTTCTGTGGTGCCTTGTTTCTTTGTTTGCGTTGCTCCAATTGTTTTTAATATACTTTCTGCATAATGGTTATTGCTTTTGGTATTGGTATAAAAAATAATTTTTTCTAGCGTTGGACTTGTGTGCGTGTAAATCCATTTTGATTGAAGTTTTTTAGTTTCTTGTTCGCTTAAGTTTTCTTTGAGCAAAAACAGCTTGTTTTTTTTGAGCAGTTGCGTTAAATCATCACGAAAGTAAAGTTGAGGTTCCGGCATCTGAGCTTCTATTTCGTAGTGTGTTTTATTAGGAGGTATGGTTCCTTTTACCTCGCGCGCATAGTTATTCGGATTGCCATAAACATAAGCTTCATCTTCTGTTCCTAAACTTAACACATCTGATTGTATGCTTATTTTTTTTGCAACATAATCTGGCTTTATACTTTCAATGTTAGCGAATGTATTAGATTGATTGCTTGTGTAAAAAATAGAAAATTTATTGTCTTTGTACGATAAACCATTTGCACCAGCTCCAAAATAATTACCAATGTCTCCCCAAATCCATGAGTCGGGAATGGAATTGTTAAAGCACGCATTATCAAGTTTTATAGCGTTTATATGTTTTATGCCAGCTAATTTTATTTTTTTGAGTAACCCCGAAAAAAATAAGGAATCGTTATTGTAAAAATAAGTGGAGTTAAAACTTGGGTCGCCAGCACCAAAAACATTGAGTTCTAAAAATGGAGATGTTTGCATACTATCACCTTGATAGTGAATGGAAAATTGTGTTTTATAAGTAAAGTCTTTTTTTAAAATACCCAATGCAGCACCAGTTGTTACAACTTTTAAAGTACTAGCCGGTATCAGCGCTATGTCGCTTTGATACTCTTTTATGGTTTTACCCGTTGCAACATCTATCACGCACCAACCATAACTTGCGTGCTTTAAATTGGGATCAGTTTTAAATTGAGATTGCACTTCTTCAACACTGCTTTGAGCGTATAAAGCAAATTGAATAAATGTTAAAAAATGGATGATGTATTTTTTCATAAAATCTTCTTCATTAAAACTATAAAATATGTCAGCTTAAACTTTTAAATATTAAAATTGTTTTTAACTTTATATAACTCAAAACACTAATCATGGTTTATGCCCAACACTGCTTTTGCCTTTAAACAATTTAATGTAAAGCAAGATAAGTGTGCGATGAAAGTTGGCACCGATGCCGTTTTATTAGGCTCATGGATTCAGCCAAATGGTTCAACACATATTTTAGATATTGGGACAGGAACGGGTGTTATTGCACTTATGTTAGCTCAAAAAACAAATGCTTCGATAGTTGGCATTGATATTGATGTTAGTGCCACACAGCAAGCTCAAGAAAATGTTGATGAAAGTAAATTTAAAAACAGCATCACGCTTTTCAACACGTCGTTTCAAGATTATGTAAAAACAACTGCACTCAAATTTCAACTCATTGTTTCTAATCCTCCATTTTTTGAACAGTCACTTAAGTCGAGCGATGAAAAACGTTCAAACGCGAGGCATGCAGATGTTTTACCTTTTGACGATTTATTAGATGGAGTTATCAAATTACTTGATGTTAAAGGAAAATTTTGTTTAATTCTTCCAACGCTTGAAGCAGAAAAATTTAGAAATATGGCTCAAAAAAAAGGCCTGTACTTATCCAAATTATTGCGTGTTAAATCAAGAGTGGATAAAGATACTGATAAGCGCCATTTGATGCAGTTTGAATTTACACCAACTGAATTTTCGGAGGAAACCATCGCTATTGAAGAGGATGAAAGGCATAGTTATACGCAAGCTTATAAGGAGCTAACGAAAGCGTATTACATCAATTTTTGAGGTACTTTCAATTTAAAATCAACTTATTTTAACATTTAATATTACGCATAAATTATTTTTTGTAATATCTTTCGTGTCTATTTAAATCAAACTACTATGTTTGGTTGATAGTTTCTT
>JBIISW010000241.1:0-2855 GCA_044340865.1 Bacteroidia bacterium
ATCGTCTTGCTGGTGCAACATCTTTAGGAACGGATAAATTAATTTATTACCTAGGAGGCGTTGATAATTGGGTGAATCCGAAATTTGACCAATCCATTAATATTGTAAATCCAACACAATATCAATTTCAAACGCTGGCAACTAATTTAAGAGGCTTCAAACAAAATACACGCAATGGAAATAATTTTGTTGTTTACAATAGTGAAATACGTTGTCCTATATTTAAATACTTACTAAATACACCCATCAAATCTGATTTTATTAATAATTTTCAAATCATTGGTTTTGCTGATGTTGGCATGGCATGGTATGGAAAAAATCCTTACAGTGATGAGAATGTTTTGAATAAAAATGTGTTTGGCGGAAATCCAATTACCTTAACGATATACAATCAAAAGGAACCCATTGTTGGCGGATATGGATTTGGCTTACGTTCGCGTTTAGTTGGTTATTTTATTCGTTTAGATTTTGCTTGGGGGGTTGATGATAAAACAAAACAAAAAGGCATGACTTATTTATCCTTGTCAACAGATTTTTAAATGAGCGTATAAAAACAAGAAGATGCAAACTAAAAAAAATATGGATGGATCAATTGTATTAATTTTATTGACCTTAGGCTTAGCTGCTGGTTTTTTGAGTGGTTTGGTTGGTATAGGCGGTGGCATTATCATTGTGCCTGTATTGGTGTATTTTTTAGGCTTTTCTCAGCATCAAGCGCAAGGTACAACGTTATTTATGTTTTTATTGCCTATTGGAATAATGGGTGTTTTAAATTATCATAAAGAAGGTTATGTAGATTATAAAACAGCACTCATTGTTTGCAGCACATTTGTTTTTGGCAGTTACTTTGGAAGTAAGTTTGCTATTTCTTTAGATCAAAAAACCATTAAACAAATCTTCGGAATTATTTTGATTTTACTTGGAATAAAAATGGTTTTTTGGAAGTAATGTTATGTATTCCAAATTTGCCAAGCTTTATCTGCTTGAAGTTTCAGCATGTTTAAGCCATTCATAGTCATACTTCCTTGTTCTTTTCCTTTTTTCAGAAACAGAGTTTCTTCCGGATTATAGATTAAGTCCACCAATAGATGTTCTGCAGTTAGAAATTCATAAGGTAGGTTTACACAATCATTGATTTGAGGAAACATCCCAATGGGCGTACATTGAATTATTAATTTAAAAGCATTTAACACATGATTATTTAATTCTGTATAGTTGAAATAATTTGATGCTTTTTTTTCACCAGAAGTTACAAAATAATAATCGATGCCAATATTTTTTAAGGCGAATGCAATGGCTTTCGAGGCTCCACCGGTCCCTAATATTAAGGCTTGCTGATGAATGGGTTCTAAAAACGGTTTGATGCTTTGAGCGAAGCCATAGTAATCGGTATTATATCCGATTAAATAAGGTGCATTGTTTTTCCAAATGACTTTTACGCAGTTTACAGCACCAATTTGTTTGGCTGTTTCATCTACTTCATCCAACAAGGGAATAATTGTTTCTTTGAAAGGCGTTGTAATATTTAATCCGCTGATATGATGATCAACGATAATAGATTTGAGTGTATCTAAATTGTGAATGTCAAAATTTTGATAAGTAGCATAACTTAGTTGTAATTCTGAAAATTTAGTTTCAAAATACGTTTTAGAAAATGAATGAGAAATGGAATGACCAATGAGACCGAATTTCATGAACCTTAATCTCTTTCGTCTGTTATTTGATCTGCCTTAAATGGTTTTAAGTCAAAAACAAAAATGGGATCAGCAAGTGCCACGTTTGGTTTAAATGATTTTATGTCATAAGTCTGAATGCTACCATCTTTCATGAGCATAACCATTTTTACCATTTGTTTTTTTGTTTTATCAATGTAAAGTTTAACGGTGTGAAATTTCTTTTTTTCTGGTTTAACCGAAGGGAAAAGTGTAATCAAATGACACATAACTGCGCCAACTTTTTCTTCTTTATCATATTTATATTTAAATCCAGTTTCATACATCGTAAAAATCTTTGTTGGATTTAATTGATCTTCATTAGTACCATCAAAACTTTTAATAGTTACCTCTGAAGCGTCTTTGTTATGTGCCCAAATCGTTTTGCCGTCGCATACGATTGTATTTCCTGGAATCTCTAATTTGAATTTATTGCCTTTTACTTGAACTTTTCCAGTTTGTTTTTCTAGTTGCTTTTTTTCTTTACTGGTAATGGTGAAAATATATTCAGATACAATGGATTTGTATGCTTTAGTCGTTTTACTTAAATCATCTAAGATTGGTTTTGCCTTCGGGTCTTGATCTTGAGCAAAAGCAAAATTAATAATGAAAAGAAATAGAGTTATAATGGCACTTAGTTTTTTCATAAGATTGTATTTAAAGTAAAGATAAAATAATGTCTAAACTATACTAGCTTGCAAAAATAGACATATTGTTTAATTGTGTTAAATAAATATGAGCTTTTTATTAATTTTCGAGGTATTTAAAGAAAAAATAAAATTTTAACTCAAATATTTTGTGGATATCAAAAAATGTATTAAATTTGCAATCCCAAATCGAAAGAGATGGTGTTGGTCCGGTAGTTCAGTTGGTTAGAATGCCGCCCTGTCACGGCGGAGGTCGCGGGTTCGAGTCCCGTCCGGACCGCAGAAATGCAAAGAAAAAGCCTTGTAAATCTTACAAGGCTTTTTTATTTACATAATCCAGGGGACAGTCTGGGGGACAGTTTTTCGTCCTAAGTCACAATGCAAATTTTATTCATCTTTAGGTTGCCACATGATTTTGCCAGAATGATGATTTTTTCCAATTGCTAATTTGTAGGTATATAAGCCAGCTGGCAAAGCGCCACCGCCATTTGATTTG
>JBIISW010000092.1:0-10161 GCA_044340865.1 Bacteroidia bacterium
GTTGGTAATATCGTAAACGTACTACCTTGGCAAATTGTTCCACTTGGCACTGTTACTGTTGGTTTTGGATTAACTGATACCGTGCAAACAGCTGTGTTGGTGCAACCTGACGCATTGCTTCCTGTTACTGTATAACTTGTTGTGGTTGCTTGACTCACTACTGCAGTTCCACTTGAATACGTATAGCTTGTTGCTCCTGTTGGGTTCATTGTGAACGAACTGCCTTGACAAATTGTTCCACTTGGCACTGTTACTGTTGGTTTTGGATTAACTGATACCGTGCAAACTGCTGTATTCGTGCAACCTGAAGCATTGCTTCCTGTGACTGTATAACTTGTTGTTGTTGCTGGACTCACTACTGCAGTTCCACTTGAATACGTATAACTTGTAGCGCCTGTTGGTAATATCGTAAACGAACTGCCTTGGCAAATTGTTCCACTTGGCACTGCTACTGTTGGTTTTGGATTGACTGTTACAGTAGAAATTATTATTCCTAAACAACCTGCTGAACTTCTTCCTATCACAGTATAAGTTGTGTTACTAGTCGGTGTAACTACAGGCGAACCGCTGGAATAAGTGTATGTCGATGCTCCACTTGGAATCATAGTAAATGAATTACCTGAACAAATTGTTCCAGAATTTACAGTGAAAATTAAAGATCCACTAACAGTAACTGTTGTTATCGCATTACCTAAACATCCTGCAGCGCTCGTTCCTGAAATAGTATACGTTGTATTTGAAGTCGGTGTTACAATTGCTGAACCACTTGAATATGTATAAGTAACAGCTCCTGTTGGTGTAAATGTATGAGTGCCTCCTGAACAAATTCCCGCAGGAGATACTACAATCGTTGGATTTGGATTAACTGATACCGTGCAAACTGCTGTGTTCGTGCATCCTGATGCGTTGCTTCCTGTTACTGTATAACTTGTTGTTGTTACTGGACTTACTACTGCAGTTCCATTTGAATACGTATAACTTGTTGCACCTGTTGGGTTCATTGTAAACGAACTACCTTGGCATATTGTTCCACTTGGCACTGTTACTGTTGGTTTTGGATTAACTGATACCGTGCAAACTGCTGCGTTGGTGCAACCTGATGCGTTGCTTCCTGTTACTGTATAACTTGTTGTTGTTGCTGGACTAACTAATGCAGTTCCACTTGAGTAAGTATAACTTGTAGCGCCTGTTGGGTTCATTGTAAACGAACTACCTTGGCATATTGTTCCACTTGGAACTGTTACTGTTGGATTTGGATTGACAGATATTGTAGAAATCGTTACTCCTAAACAACCTGTTGAATTTATTCCTGTTACTGTATAACTAGTTGTTATTGTTGGGTTCACTATTGCAGTTCCACTTGAATACGTATAGCTTGTAGCGCCAGTTGAAGTCATTGTAAACGAACTACCTTGGCAAATTGTACCCGAACTAACAGAAAACACTAATGATGAAGTTACAGATACAGTTGCAATAGTAATATCTGTGCAACCTGCTGAATTTGTTCCTGTTACTGTATAATTTGTTGTTGCTATTGGACTTACTACTGCAGTTCCACTTGAGTAAGTATAATTCGTTGCTCCTGTTGGGTTCAATGTAAACGAACCACCTATGCAAATTAAACCATTTGGTACTGTTACTGTTGGCTTTGGATTGACTGATACCGTGCAAACAGCTGTGTTCGTGCAACCTGATGCATTGCTTCCTGTTACTGTATAACTTGTTGTTGTTGCTGGACTCACTACTGCGCTTCCGCTTGAAAACATATAACTTGTTGCTCCTGTTGGTGTTATCGTGAAAGAACTACCTTGACATATTGTTCCACTTGGCACTGTTACTGTTGGTTTCGGATTGACTGATAACGTGCAAACAGCTGTGTTCGTGCAACCTGATGCATTGCTTCCTGTTACTGTATAACTTGTTGTTATTGTTGGGTTCACTATTGCAGTTCCACTTGAATACGTATAACTTGTAGCGCCAGTTGGAGTCATTGTAAACGAACTACCTTGGCAAATTGAACCACTTGGCACTGTTACCGTTGGCTTTGGATTAACTGTTACATTACTTGTTGCAGAATTAACGCACCCAAACATATTTGTTCCATTTACGGTATAGGTTGAAGTAACAGATGGAGAAAATGCTATACCGTTGATAACGCTATTACTCCAAGTATAGGTAGTAGCCCCAGTTGCTGATAAAATTGCACTTGAGCCAAGACATATAGTTGGATTATTTGCACTAATTACAGGTAATGGACTTATTGAAACGGAAGCGGAAATAATAGTAGAGCATCCAGCCAATGTTCCGGTGGATGTAAATACTGAATTAATTGAAGGATTAACACTAATGGTATTTGTTGTTGCTCCTGTACTCCACAAATACGAATTTGCGCCAGAAACTGTAAGTATTGTGTTTGTTCCTGAACAGATAGTTGTTGAGTTTACTGTTAAAGTTGGCCTAGGATTAATTATTATTGTTGATGTTCCAATTGATGTTCCGCAAGAACTAGCTGCTACGGTATAAGTTACAATATATGTTCCTGTTGAACTTGAAGTTAAATTAACAGATCCAGAAGTAGCATTAATATTTAAACCACTAGAACCAGAAAAGAAGGTCCCACCTGATACAAAACCACTTGATAGCGAAGGACTTGGATTTGTACCGTTTGAACAATAAGGATTTGAATAAGAAAATGTTGTTATAGGTGATGTACCAGCACCAACAGTAATAGTTTGATTACTAGTGCAAGTTGTAGTCCCGTCAGTTATAGATGCTTGATACACGGTAGTTGAAGTTGGATTTACACTAAATGAAATAGGTGAGACGGTTGATGAAATAAGTACAACATTATTTGTGATATCTTTAATAGAAATGGTTGTTGTTTTAATAGTCGTTATATTAACGTTATCTAATCCCCAATTATCAGTGCTTGCATTTGTGCATTTTGGCATAATCCAGCGGAATTGAGTGCTTGTTGTTTGTGCTGCGGTAGGAATAGGGACAACAATTTTACTCCATTTTTTTACTTCATATCCACAGCCTAAATAATTGTCACCAGTCATAGAAGGACTTTTAACATTATTTGGAAACATTACTTTCATATTTGACCATGTTGTTCCTGAATTAATGGAATATTGTAAAAATACGGCCTCCGGAGTTGATCCTGACATATTGATGTCAGGGGCTTCGCAAGGTGATGGATCAGAATTATTGTCGGGACTTCTATACTCATAACTAACAATTCCACCATTTGAAACATCTAAACCATTTGATCTTAATGTCCTAGGACAAAGAGAATTTGACATCCATAAATAGGTTGAACCATCTAAGCTAGGATTTCCACAAGCATTATTTGAAAAAGTTGCTGAAGATGTACTTTGCCATCCAGTTCCAACTGTGCTCGAATTAAAGTTATTATTTAATGAAGAGCTTACCATATTACCAATTGCTGTTAATGTTACAGTCGTTCCTGAACAAACTGTATTGCTAGTAGCCGCAAGATTAACACTACAGCCTGGAACTCCTAAAGGTTCGTAAAGAGAAATATTAGCTGACCATCCTGGTGATTGTGTTGCATCAATATTATAAAAGCTGGCGGTGATGCATCCGTTTGAATTTGTAGAACAAAAAATTCCAGGAGAGTTAACAGCTGCTAATCCACTAGATGTGCCTATTCCAACAGGTGTTGGATTTGTTCCACTATTCCATGCATTAGTATAATTCCCACTTAATGTTGCCATTTTAGGGTTAGAAATTGCCGCGCCGTTAAATAAACACAAAGAATCCCCATAAGCGTAAGATAGAGCACCTGCGCTGTAATACGTATTAAACATTGTAAAGTCTAAACACACATTTTTACCACTTACGGAAGGGCAAAATGTAATTAATCTATTCGCGTTTCCATCATTACCGGCTGGTCCTCCAGCATCTAAAAACACTTCACCTCCATTAACTGATACAGTTCCACCAGTGCTGATTAAAATATTTTGTGAATTTAAATTTAGAGATGATATAATTGCAATTAATAGCCCTAAATTAAATTTATAGTTTTTAAATTTTATATTAGTTGAATCTTGTTCAAGGTCAAAAATTTGTATCATTATTTTATTTAAAAAAGTAAAATATTTACTAGGTCTGTATTTCATATTAGAAGAATATAGCGTTGTTTGTATTTAAAACAATTTAGATTAGAATTTTGTGATTAAGAATTCAGTTCTCCGATTAGCTTGGTGTTCAGCTTCACCACAAGATGATTTTACAGTACCTTCACATTCACACCCATTAATTAAAATACTTTCTCCATAGCCTTTACCTATGATTCTATTTCTAGAAATACCTTTCGAAATGATGTAAGCAGCAGAGGATTTAGCACGTTTATCTGATAATGATAAGTTATATGCTTTTGAAGATCTACAATCGGTATGCGATCTTAATTCAATTGTCATAGATGGATTTTCTTGCATAACTTTAACAATTTTATCGAGTTCTTTTGCAGCATCTGCTCTGATATTCGATTTTGCTAAGTCAAAATAAATAGGATTTATTTGTATTATTTTTGCGATATCTGTTCCAATTTCTAATTTTTGAAGTTCTTCGTTGATTTGTATAATGGTATTAACCTCTAATTTGAAATTATAATTTTTTTCTATGGTGATATAACTTTGCATTTCATACTTAATAGTAAATTGTAATAAATCTCCTGTTTTTTTATCTTTTAGAAAGTCAATAAATGTTCCTAATGAATCAGTTTCATAGTTTTTAGAACTTTGATTTGATTGATCAATAAGGATTACTTTTACCTGGCTTAGTAAGTCTTTAGTTTTAGCATCTTTTACAGTACATATTAATTTATATTTAGGATTTAATCCAATGTTAAAAGTATTTTCCCCAGTTTTCAATTTAGAAATTAAAATGTCTTCTTTGTAATATTTAGGAAGTATTGATGTCGTTACAATATAATCTTGTGATGGATTGATTCTATTAAAGTTGTATTCTCCTTTTTCATTTGTTATAATTGAATCTAAGACTATTTTATTAGTATCTAGAAGGTAAACTTTTACATTTGGTAATATTTTTTTATTACTCAAATCATATAAAAAACCTTTTAATAATGAACCAATTAAATTTTCCTTTGATCGAAAAAAGTATATATCATCTTTACCTTCTCCACCGTTTCTGTTTGAAGAAAAATATCCTGTTTTTATATCTTTATTAAGAGTAAATCCAAAATCATCGTAATGTGTATTGATAGGATAACCTAAATTTTTCGGTTCACTAAATGTATTAGAAATTGGAGTAGTAAAATATAAATCTAAACCTCCCAATCCAGCTTTTCCGTCTGTGGAATAAAATAAAGTTCCGTCTTCATGTATGTAAGGAAACATTTCTCTCCCTTCAGAATTGACCTCTGGTCCAAGATTTTTTGGTTCAGACCATTTCCCGTTCTCGTTGTCTGAATAATATAAATCAGTTTGTCCAAAACCTCCTGGCATATCAGAGGCAAAATACAGTCTATTACCATCTTTTGAAACAACAGCATGCCCTAAAGAATATTCATCTGAATTGTATGGAAAGTTTTCGGGTTCATTTAGTTTACCATTTAAATCTCTCTTAATGATGTATAGTTTTAAATTTATAACGCTTAACGATCTTCCAGATTTTTTTTTCAATAAGATATTACTTTTAGTAAGGTAAATTGTTTTCTCATCATTGGAAATTGAAATTGGTCCGTCATGAAAATTTCCAACAACTTTTTTTTCCATTGGTTTGGTTGAACTAAAAAGTAAAGAATCTTTTTTTTGGGAAGAATATAAATCCATAAAATAACTATCATCCCAAGAAAATGTTTTATTTTTCACACTTGTATTTCTTCTATTCGAAGCGTAAATCATCTCATTCTTTAATAATATTGGTGAAAATTCTGAATACTCTGAGTTTACACTTTTTACATTTATTATTTTATAATTAGTTGAATCCTTTTTTAAATCTGTGTAATAGGAACTGTTTTTTTTATGATTAATGTAAATGATATTTTCAATTCTTTTTTTTGAGATTAGATTTAATGTTTTGTCTGCTTCTGTATAATTTTCGTTGTATTTTGAACATTGAAAATAATTTATCAAGTCCATTTCATTTATCTCATTTGAAAATTTTGCATTTAAATTTTTATAAGCCATTTCGGCATTTTTAAAATCATATAATTTGTAATAACATTCAGCTAAGCATCTTGTGTTATTTTCTGTGGGTATTTTTCTTTTGTTTAACGCTTCGTAAAATTCAACAGCACTGGAAAACGATAATTCATCATAAAGTTTTTCTGCTTTTTTTTCAAATAAACTCTTATTAGACGTCGTATTTTTAACTGAAACACTATTTTTTATTCCGTTTTTATTTAATACCTCTTGGCTTTTTAATAATTGATTGAAATTTATCAGAATTGTTAATATTAGAATATATTTATTCATGTGGCTCTTATTTTTTATTATGACTACCTTTTATTTTTTAATAAGCATTTTTTCAACTAAAAATACCTCGGTGATTTATACCCTTTTGACTTACTTCTTAAATCAAATCCAAGCATGATTTCATGAGAGCCTTGACTAAATTTTTGAATGTTTGTTAATTGATAATCATAAGCGTAACCTATTCTGATGTTTTGGTTTATGTTATACATAATATTCAATCCAGTAGCAGCTTTATGTCTATACATCATACCAAGCCAGATTTTATCGTAAAACAAAACGGATATATTTCCTTCTATTGATAACGGAGCACTTTTAACATATTTTACTATAAAAGATGGTCGCAAGTTTATTGCTGGATTTATTTTAAATACTGCACCACCAAACATATAATAATGATTTTCTTGTATGGCAGATTGGGTTTGTGTAGTGTTAATTTTATTTTTGATTAATCTGGGAGTTGATACACCTAAATAATGTCTTTTTCCATAATAATAGATTCCTGCACCCGTGTTAAATAGATTTTTATTTGTTCTTAAATTACTTGTGTAAAGTTCGTCTGTATTGTCATTAATTCTTAATGTTGAGAAATCTTGTCTCATAAAATCAAAACCTAACTTAAGTCCAAATGCTAATTGAT
Organism: Bacteroidia bacterium; assembly: GCA_044340865.1. GTDB lineage: Bacteria > Bacteroidota > Bacteroidia > B-17B0 > Aurantibacillaceae > UBA4416. The sequence goes on from JBIISW010000092.1 coordinate 7,102, forward strand.
CATTTTTTTTATTTAGTTTGATACTGTAGGAAAAGTCGCCATATAATCCTGTATTTTTTGTAACACCCAATTCATCATTTAAAACTGTAAATCCAACTCCAACATTTTTAAATTTTATTGGTGTATGTAAGGATAGCACTTGTGTTTTTGGTGCGCCAGCTAAACCTGTCCATTGGTTGCGTGAAGTTCCAGTAATTTGAAGTGCTTCTTGACTACCAGCATAGGCTGGGTTTAGCAAAACTGGATTAAAGAAATACATACTATGTTGTGTTTCTTGCTGAGATATAATACTTTTACTATTTAAAAGTAGAATGAATACTATTATTTTTTTTATGTTTTTCATTTTTTTACTTTTTTTAATATTGTAATTGTAATATTCCTGAATAATTTTTCATTTTTTCGTCTCCGAAATCTATAATTACGTAATACGTTCCCACAGGTAGTTTTTCTTTACCTAATGTATTTCCTACATTCGGGAAACCTATAAATTCATTATCATATTTATCTTTATAATATACTTTACTTCCCCAACGATTATAAATAGATAAATTATTATTTGGGTAGTTTTCTAATCCTGATATTATAAAAGCATCATTTTTCCCATCTAAATTTGGAGTAAACATCTCTGGTACAAATAAATCGCATGTTTTTATAGTTATGTCTCCTATAGTACTATTGCGGCATCCATTTTCATCTATAACGTTTACCGAATAGGTACCACTATTCAATAGTGTTATTGGATTTAAATTCACTGATGATCCAATACTATTGCTTACGTTATTTATTATCCATGAATAAGTATAAGTATTGATTGGATTAAAAACTTCTAATTTTAAAGAAGAGTTTTCGCACACGGAAATTATTGGATTAATTAGGTTTATGATTGGTAGTGGACTTACAGTTAGCGTATTGATAGCAGAGTTGGAACATGAACCAATAGACGCCATTACCGAAACTGTATATGTACCCGCATTGTTAGTAATTGCACTTGGTATTACAATTGGATTTGAGTTTAAAATTTCTATTCCACCTATATTCCAATTGTATATAACGCCAACTTGTGAATTATTAATACTTAGATTACCACTTTCGTTTTTACATATTTGTAAATCACTTAAATTAAATTCTGAATTTGGCGCTGATACTATGGAAATACTTGTTGTTATTGCTTCAGAAACGCATCCTTCACTATTTGTTACGGTTAAGGTATAAATGTAATTTCCTGTAGTTAAAGAATTGGCATTAAAATTTACAGTGGATAAATTTTGATTTGTTAGAGTTATACCATTTCCTAACGCCCAATTAAAAATGACATTAGTGCTTGTTGACGTTCCAATTAAATTAACATTGTCATTTGTACAAATTGTATTTTGGCTTGCGTTAATTGTAGCTGTTGGTAACGATGTTGTAAATACTATGACATTTGTTTCAGCTGAATAGCAACCTGTTAAGGTGTTTGATCCAATTACATTATAAGTTGTAGTATTTATTGGACTTACTAATAGACTATTACCTAATGTTCCAGTTGGATTCCACGTGTAACTATTTGCGCCGCTTGCTGTTAATGTTACCGTATTTCCTGCACAATTTGTTTGATTTGATACAGAAATTATTGGTAAATCATTAACGGTAATTGAAAGTGTTTGTGTTAAACTATTGCAACTTTCGCTTGAAGTGCCAATTATTGTATATGTGCTTGTTGTACTCGGACTTATTACTGCTATTGAACTGGTAATGATTGTTGGATTTGATATAGTATAGCTTGCTGCACCATATAAATTTATTGTGACACTATCACCCATGCAAATATTAGCTGCACTTGCAGTTAAATTTACAGTTGGAGTAGTATTCACTATTATCGGAATAATTGAAGTGTTTTGACATCCAGTTAATGTATTAGTTCCTGTTACAGAATAGGTAGTATTCGTTAAAGGGCTTATAGTTAATGTTGCATCATTTACTGTTAATCCCGTAGGACTCCATGTATATGAATCCGCACCAGAAACTGTAAGAGTGGCACTTTGATTTGAACACAATACTGTATTAGTTGCGGATATTCCTAAAATTGGTAATGGATTTATATTTATTGTAAATATCGAAGTGCCATTGCAACCTGTTCCCGCTGTTCCTAAAACTGTATAGGTTGTAGTTACAGTTGGACTAACTGTAAAACTTAATCCTGGATTCGAAGATAAATTTGAAATTAATGTATATGTGCTTGCTCCAGTCGGACTAATTGTTGTTGTTGATCCAGCGCAAAGATTGGAAGAAGCTACCAAAATGTTTACACTTGTTACAATTGACACTGAATAATGTTCAACCGCACTTGTGCATATCTGCGACCCATATACAGTTGAAGTAGTTACTGAATACGTTCCTGCTTGCAATATCGTTGCTGCTGTTGTTACAGTTGGATTTGTCGCAGCCGAAGTATATGAATTTGGCCCAGTCCAAAAAACACTACCGCTTGCTGATACATTTAAGATTAATGGATTTCCTGTGCATAAAGTTGTTTCAGACGATGGTAAAGATAAAGTTGGTGTGGCATTAACGGTTATTGTTGTTGTGATTGTATTTGCACTTAAACATCCAGCAGTACTATTACCTTTTAATGTGTAAGTAGTTGTTGCCGTCGGATTAACTACAAAAGGATTTGTTGTTAAAGTTTGAGTTGCTGAACTTAATGTGTAACTATTAGCACCACTTGCTGTGATAGTAGTTGAATTTCCAGAACAAATTGTTGGACTACTAATTGATGCTAAAGCTACAGTTGGCGTAGTATTAACGGTGATTGTTGTTGTGATTGTATTCGCACTTAAACATCCCAAGTTACTAATACCTTTTAATGTGTAAGTAGTTGTTGCCGTCGGATTAACTACAAAAGGATTTGTTGTTAAAGTTTGTGTTGCTGAACTTAATGTATAACTATTTGCACCACTTGCTGTGATAGTAGCAGAATTTCCAGAACAAATTGTTGGACTACTAATTGATGCTAAAGCTACAGTTGGCGTAGTATTAACGGTGATTGTTGTTGTGATTGTATTCGCACTTAAACATCCC
>JBIISW010000242.1:0-2813 GCA_044340865.1 Bacteroidia bacterium
AACAGAAGACAATATTAAATATTTGTGGGAAGATGAATTTGACGTACAAGGAAATGTAAAGAATTTTAGAGTCATCAATAATACAACGTATTTATTAAAAGGACTGTACGCGAACGATGATGAATTTTGTTTTGAAATTCCCAACATGACTGTGCTCGAGTGCACCATGGAAGACGGTTCTGTTACCTTGTTGCCATTTTCAAAAAAAGCAATTAGTAAAACAGATAAAGTAGATTCTAAAGATGGATTGTATTTTAATATTAATTTAAAAAGTATTTACGAAATTATTAATCCAATGCTAGGTGTTTACATTATTAAAGATGATTATCCACAAGAATTATTAGGAGAACTAAATGATGAAGAAGAGTAATATTTTAAGTGTTGTAGTGATGTTTTTTTTCTTGCAGAATTTTTCTCAAGAAACGGAACGTGTTTTGCCAATTATTCCAAAACCTACAGAATTAATTCTTTTAAAAGGTAATTTTAAATTATCTAGTGCTACTCAAATTGTTTTACAAAATGAAACGCCTTCTAAAAATGAAGCTGATTTACTAAATACCTATTTACAAAAACACTATGGGTTTAAACTTTCTATAGTTGCCAAACCAAAGGCAAATCATAACTACATTGAATTTAAAAATGCTAATTGGCAAGCCAATGCGAAAGAGCATTATGAATTAGATATCACTGAACATAAGATTTCCATTTTGGCTGTTGCAAATTGTGCAGGAAGTTTTTATGCGATTCAAACATTAATTCAAACATTACCAATTGATTCAAAACCGTCCTTATTATTGCCTTGTTTACACATTAAAGACGAACCAAGATTTAAATGGCGAGGCATGCATTTAGATGTTTGTCGTCATTTCTTTACAAAGGAGTTTATAAAAAAGTACATTGATTTACTCGCTCTGTATAAAATGAATACGTTTCATTGGCATCTTACAGAAGATCAGGCCTGGCGTATTGAAATTAAAAAATATCCCAGGTTAACTCAAGTAGGCGCATGGCGAAAAGGTTCTATGCTTGGCGCATATAAAGATCAAAAATTTGATACCATTCCATATGGTGGATTTTATTCACAAGAAGATATTAAAGAGATTGTGGCTTATGCTGAAAAAAAGTACATTACCATTGTTCCTGAAATTGAAATGCCAGGACATTCTGTAGCCGCTATTACTTCCTATCCTTGGTTATCTTGCAGAGGTAAACAAATTGACGTAGAAAAAGGCTGGGGTGTATTTGAAGATGTATTTTGCACCAAGGATTCTACGTTTACATTTTTAGAAAATGTATTAGATGAAGTGATGGATTTATTTCCAAGTCCATACATTCATATCGGTGGCGACGAATGTCCAAAAACACGATGGAAAACGTGTTCACATTGTCAGTCTATCATTTCAAAAGAACATTTAAAAGATGAACATGAATTGCAAAGTTATTTTATTAAACGCATTGAAAAACATGTGAATGCAAAAGGAAGACAAATTATTGGTTGGGACGAAATCCTAGAAGGAGGTTTAGCACCTAATGCAGCTGTGATGAGTTGGAGGGGCATCGATGGAGGGATTGCTGCGGCGAAACAAAAACATCATGTTGTTATGTCACCTGGAACACATTGCTATTTTGATCATTATCAATCATCACCAACCGACGAGCCATTAGCTATTGGTGGATTTACGCCTTTAGAAAAAGTATATGCATTTGAGCCAGTTCCTACTGAATTATCAAAAGAAGAAGCCTCCTATATTTTAGGTGCTCAAGCAAATGTTTGGACTGAATATATATTAAATGAAAAACATGTGGAATACATGGCTATGCCGCGAATGGCTGCATTAGCAGAAGTATTATGGACACAGAAAGAATTAAAAAATGAAACTAATTTTTTAGAACGATTGCAAAAACATTTTTTACTCTTAGATCAGTTAGATGTAAATTATGCTAAGGCATTATATAATGTGAAGTATACCATTACACCAAATAAAAATACACAACGACTCGAATTGGATTTAAATGCTAATTCATTTTTAGGAAGTGTTTATTATACGTTAGACGGTAGCATGCCAACAATGAATTCACTAAAGTATTTAGCACCCATCGAATTAAAAACGAACACAACAGTTAAAGCTGGGTTATTTAAAAATAATGAATTGAAGGGAAGAGTTAGTTCACGTGAATATAACATTAATAAAGCAACCAATAAATTAGTTACATTTCAAACACCACCAAGTAAATATTATAACACGGGTGGCGCGTTTACACTTGTAAATAGTGTGGTTGCAACTTTACCTCGTGTCAATGATCAATGGCTTGGTTGGAGTGGACAAGATATAGAAACAGTTGTTGATTTAGGAAAAGAAGAAGATATTCATTTGATACAAATTGGTTTTTTAAATGAAGAATTGAATTGGATTTATTTACCACAGTCGGTTGAATTTTTTATTTCCAATGATGGCATTCAATACTCATCTATTCAGAAACAATTCACGAAAGAATTTAAGGACGAACGTTTTGCTGAGATTTCTTTTATACCCAAAAAAGCTAGGTATGTAAAAATTAAGGCTAAAACATTTGGAAAAATAGAAAGTGGTAAACCTGGCGCTGGTGAAGACGCTTGGTTATTTTGTGATGAAATTATAATCAACTAATATGACTACAGATAGAAGACAATTTTTAAAGTTAACAGCATTTGCTTCATCATTATTTGCTTTTAATAAAACAAAAGCAACTCAGCTTATTGAGACACAAGTAAAGCCACAAGTAAAACCAATTGTTATTTCAACTTGGCGATTTGGTGTAGAAGCTAATGCAGA
>JBIISW010000093.1:0-10120 GCA_044340865.1 Bacteroidia bacterium
ACTCACAAGTGTTTAAACAACATGTACAAACTATCCATCGTTAACTATTATAATACAACACCATTTTTATTTGGTATAAATAATAGTTCTATAAAAAATGACTTACACATTGAACTTGATATGCCAAGTATATGTGCTCAAAAATTAAAAAACAAAACGGTTGACATTGGCTTAGTTCCTGTTGCTATTTTGCCAGAGTTATCCTCCTATCATATCATTACAAATTACTGCATTGGCGCCAATGGCAAAGTAGATAGTGTGAAACTATTTTCTGAAAAACCACTTGATGAGTTAACTCATATTTTATTAGATTACCAATCAAAAACTTCGGTAGCGTTAGTGCAAGTATTGAATAAACATTTTTGGAAAAAGAATATTCAATTTATTGATGCAAAAGAAGGGTTTGAAAATCAAATTAATGGCCCAACTGGAGCTGTAATAATTGGAGATAGGACTTTTGGCTTAACTAAATATCCGTATCAAATTGATTTAGCAGAAGAGTGGACAAAGTATACGAAGTTACCTTTTGTATTTGCAGCTTGGGTTAGTAATGTTGAATTACCTGCTGACTTTATAAAAAAATTTAATGATGCTTTAGCATTTGGGGTAGCTCATATTGATGCAGCCGTTTTAGAAAAGCCAAACCAAATTAAAGGGTTTGACGCAGTTGATTACCTGAAAAATAAAATATCCTATGATCTTTCTGAAGAAAAAAAATTAGGATTAAAAACATTTTTAGATTTAATCTAACAGTGCGTTTTATTCGCCCTGAGAAATGACCTTAGGAACTTTAAAATAATCCGAATCTTTTCGGGGTGCATTTTTTAAAGCATCTTTCTGATTTAATGTTTCAACAGGAATATCTTCGCGCATCACATTAAACTCGTCAGTCATATAAATTAAAGGTTCAATACCTTCTGTATCCAACTCATTCAACTTATCAATAAACGTAAGCATACGGTTCATATCATTTGCGATTTCAGCTTTCGCCTCATCAGTAAATTCAAGTCGTGCTAAATGAGCTACCTCATCCACTGTTTTTATATCAATTTTATTTGCCATTGTATTTAATTAAAGTGTTTTGTATTAAGTTAAAAACGGTTTCTTTTAAAGCGTCCACATCTTGATCGGTTAAACCTTTTGTTTGTATGGGTTCGAGTACGATTGTTTTAGCAATACCGCAACATCCATTGGATTTAAAATAACCGCCATTCTCTAGTAATTGTTTGTGATTTAAATTCACAATGGGTACAATTGGTACTTGCTTATCAATTGCTAATTTAAACGCGCCATTTTTAAACGGCATCAATTTTGGTTGTTTTGGAATAGTTCCTTCAGGAAAAATAACCATGCTGCGGCCTTTTTCAATTTCATTTCCAGCTGCTATAAACGCTTTATGGGCATCTACCCTACTCGTTCGCTTTACAGGAATATCCATTCCTTTAAAAAAGGTTCTGAATAACGGAGCCTTTAATAATTCAGCTTTTCCCATGTAAATGGCTAAATGATCAATGTAAAACGTACTTAATACAATATCTAAATATGATGTATGGTTAGCTACAAAAACGCATGGTTGCGGCATTTTTTTTGATTTAGATTCATACACTACTTTTGGTAAAATACCTGAACCAAAAGCGATACAAAATGACCAAATGCGTTTCAAAAAAAAAGCAACTTCCAACTTATTAGTTTTTATGGCAATGAAAAAAAAGGGATACAATACTAAAAACGATATTGCGAACACGAAAAAAAACCATGTTTTCCATATGGGCGCGAATATCCGTTTTACTAAATTCATTTGCCAAAGATAACATTTTTTAAAAAACAAGACGCGTTGCCCATCCTAGCCGTTATTTAATTAAAAATACTATACAGGCTATTTTATGTATTATTTAAAATCAAATGTTAATTTTACAGACAAATGACTTCGACAAATCTTACCATATCTATACAACATGCTGGAAAAAAATTTGGCACTGAATGGATTTTTAGAAAATTAGATTTAGAAATAAAACCACTGGATAAAATAGCGATTTTAGGCTTAAACGGTTCGGGTAAATCAACATTATTACAAGCGCTTTCGGGATACCTTACATTAAACGAAGGTACTATGTCTTTTAGATTAAATGGGCAACCTGTTGATTCTGAAATTATGTATCGATACTGTAGTTATGCCTCGCCGTATTTAGAATTAATTGAAGATTTTACACTTGCTGAACTTATCACCCACACACAGATTTACAAACCTTTTGTCAATGCTCTGTCAGTTCAAGAAGTTATTGAACTATCAGGATTATCAGAACATCAGCATAAATTCATTCATCAATTTTCGAGTGGTATGAAGCAACGTTTAAAATTAACGCTTGCTATTTTAGCCGATGCACCTGTTTTATTGCTTGATGAACCAACCTCTAATTTAGACGTTCAAGTAATACAATGGTATCAAACCATGATTCAAAATTATGCCCAAGATAAAACCATCATGGTGTGCTCTAATTCTATTAAAGAAGAATATGATTTTTGTTCGAAAACCATTCTAATGGAAGACTATAAATCGATCAAAAAAACCTCAACAAAATAATTTTGTAATTAAAAATTATTTCTTATACTTGTACTGTTAATATAACAATCTACTAATATCTGTGTAGATAATAATCAAAAACCACTATTATAAAATTAGTAACCTCTTATCATTATTTTTCCATTTAACTTAACATTGTATGTTTGAAGTATTAGATTTAAGTAGCAGAGCTTTGCCTCAGCTAAAAGACATTAGTAAACAATTTGGCATTGACGCAAAAGGATTAGGGAAACCAGAATTAGTATTAGCAATTGTTGATGCGCAAATGGCAAACCCTGATTTAGCAAGTAAAATAACTGCAGAGTTCCCTAAAAAAGATACAATTAAACCTGAAAAATCTTCGGATGCAAAAGTTAAAAAACCTCGTATTCAAAAAGTAGTTGAAACAGATTTACCAACTGAAAAAATAATTTCAGAATTTACAACTGAAGTAAGATCTAACATTGAACAACCTGCACCAACTGAACCAATTTCGGAAACAAAACCTGTGATTGAAAAAATAGAAACAGAAAAAGTCATTTCTCATCCTAAACCTGTTCACAATCATCAAAACCAAAATAGAAACCAAAATCCGAATCAAAATCCTAATCAAAATAGACCAAATCCAAACCAAACTAAAAATCCCAATCAAAATCAGCCTAAACACAATCATCCTCAATACACGAATGAAAAATCGCAGGCTGAATACGAATCGAAACCTGTTATAAATAACGATTTCGCCATTAATATTGAAACAGAAGAAAAACAATTGTCTGTAGATGGTATGGAATCTAACGATTCAAAAGATTCAAAAGAAAATGATAATAAACATCAACCAAAACCAGAAAGAGTATATTACAATTTTGATGGTATTGCAATTGGTGAAGGTGTATTGGAAATGATGCCTGATGGGTATGGGTTTTTAAGAAGTTCGGATTATAATTATTTAAGTTCGCCCGATGATATTTATGTATCACAAGCACAAGTAAAATTATTTGGATTAAAAACAGGCGACGTTGTTAGAGGTGGCATCAGACCTCCAAAAGACGGAGAGAAATTTTTTCCATTGGTAAAGGTTGAAGAGATTAATGGAAGAGAACCATCTTTTGTAAGAGATAGAGTTCCCTTTGATTATTTAACACCTTTATTCCCTGATCAAAAATTAAAATTAACTGGTCATCCAACACAAACTAATAGCACACGTATCATTGATATGTTTGCACCTATTGGAAAAGGGCAACGTGGTTTAATTGTTGCACAACCAAAAACGGGTAAAACAGTTTTATTAAAAGACATTGCTAACGCGATTGCCTATAACCATCCAGAGGTATATTTAATTATTTTATTAATTGATGAACGACCTGAAGAGGTTACAGATATGGCACGTAGCGTAAAAGCAGAAGTTGTATCATCAACATTTGATGAGCCAGCAGAAAAACACGTGAAGATTGCCAACATTGTTTTGGAAAAAGCAAAACGTATGGTAGAATGTGGGCACGATGTTGTGATTCTTTTAGATAGTATTACACGTATGGCTCGTGCTTACAATACAGTGGCACCAAGCAGTGGAAAAGTATTATCGGGTGGTGTAGAAGCCAATGCATTACAAAAACCAAAACGTTTTTTTGGTGCAGCTCGTAAAATAGAAAATGGTGGTTCGTTAACTATTATTGCAACAGCCTTAACAGATACTGGATCAAAAATGGACGAAGTTATTTTTGAAGAATTTAAAGGAACAGGAAATATGGAATTGCAGTTAGATCGTAAAATTGCTAATCGTCGTATATTCCCTGCTGTTGATTTATCTTCATCAAGCACACGACGTGATGATTTATTGTTAAGCAAAGAAACCTTGCAACGCCTTTGGGTGTTGAGAAAACATTTAGCCGACATGAATCCTATTGAAGCGATGGAGTTTTTATTAAATCAAATTAGTAAAACCCAAACTAACGAAGAATTTTTAATTGGCATGAACCGTTAATTTTTTGACATTTAAATTTACAGTATGATAAAATTAAAACCATTTTTATTCCCAACAATTTATAGTGCGCTTTGCATCATATCGACTTCCATCGCATTTTATGGTGGGCACAGCAAATACATCAATACCATTAGTATTATCGGTTGGTTATTGATTATTCCATTTTGTGTGATGGCGATGATTTATGCAAAAAAAACACAATTCAATAATAGCATTGGAGGAAAAGATGCGGTAAAAGAAGGATTTAAATTTATTGTGTTTAGCACCATCCTACTTGTCATTTTTCAAGCTATATTTTTTACCTTAGGATTTAAAGATTATAAAATTAATTTTATACAAACCTATGGTGTTGAATTAGCAAAAGCACAAATAATAAGTGGACATTTAAAAATTACTGCGGCCGAAATTCCTAAATTAATCCAACAAGAAATTGAACAAATTACCTTGTTTAAAGAATGCACCAGTATTGTATTTAAAAATTTATTTTTAGGAACAATTACAGCTATTGTAACCGCTGTTACCATTCGTGGTAATTTTAAATTTTAATTTATTTATACTAAACTTTTGTACTGATATTATCGAAGGTCTATTCCATTAATTTATAACTCCAATCCGCACCCTGAGCCTGTCGAAGGTCTATTCCATTTAAATATAAATGCAATTCGCACCCTGAGCCTGTCGAAGGTCTATTCCATTTAAATATAAATGCAATCCGCACCCTGAGCCTGTCGAAGGGCAGGATTTTCACTACAATCCTTAACGCGTGTTTACATTATTAACTGATAGTTTCTTAGCAAGCGTGAAAAAAATATTTTTAAGATTAAATTTGATTGATAAATAAAAAAATTACATTTGATATAATTGGATTTTAATAATTAAAGTAGAATCCATAAATACAGTCCGTTTTTTAAAACGAATCTTTTGTTACACTAAATTTATTTTAAATGATAAAATACATTTTACTAAGCCTTATTATTTGCTCAAAAAGTTATGCTCAAATCATTTTTGGAACAAACAATTACATAGAATATCGCCAGGGTAATTTACCTATTATTATTTCTGTGCCACATGGCGGAAATTTGACTCCTTCATCCATTCCTAATAGAACATGTAATAGCGCTGTTACGGTAACAGATGCGAATACCATTGAATTAGCAAGACAAATTGATTCGGCTTTTGTTAATGCCACAGGCTGCCATCCTTATATAATTTATTGTCATTTACATCGGTCGAAATTAGATTGCAATAGAAATATAGCAGACGGAGCTTGCGGTAACGCCCAAGCTGAAACAGCATGGAATGAATTTAATAATTTTATTAATTCGGCTCAAAACAATGCTCAAAGTCAATTTGGAGGAAAAGCGTTATACATAGATTTGCACGGGCACGGCAATTCTATACAACGTTTAGAATTAGGTTATTTATTGTATGATACTGAACTCGCAAATACAGATAGTGTTTTAAATACGAGCGAGTATGTTAACTATAGCTCCATTCAAAATTTAGTTGCCACTAATGTAAATGCTTATACGCATTCCCAATTATTAAGAGGCCCTTTTGCTTTAGGAACTTTATTAGGCAATGCGGGATATCCATCCGTACCAAGTCAACAAATTCCTTTTCCTGGCACTACAACTAATTATTTTAGTGGTGGTTATAATACAGCCCATCATACCAGTTATGTAACAAGTAATACCGTAAATGGTTTGCAAATGGAATGTAATTATGCAAATGTGCGCGATAGTTATTTGAATCGTAAATTGTTTTCAGATTCATTAGTTTCTGTCATTCAAAAATTTTTAGTTAAACATCAAACTATTAACTTCTCAAATTGTTCTTTAACCTCTATAGAACCTTTAAAGCAATTAGATCTATTACTCATCTCACCAAATCCAGCTAATGATTACATTCAGATATCAAATAATAATAATGTTACAGATTTTGAAATTGAAATCATAAACACATTAGGACAAACCGTTTTTAAAACACAAAACCAAACCTTACTTAATATAGAAAAATTTGAAAAAGGTATATATATTATTAAACTAACTGATCAACATAAAAATACAATGACACATAAAGTTTTGTTTCAATAAAATATTATGAGACTTCAATATGTTATTAGAAATTTGCTCGAATGCTAAAAGACTATTTTAACGCTGATAAGTAAGCTATGTGTTTCACTATCTTTTGACATAGAACTATTTGGATGAGTGGAATTCTAATTTTATCGAGTAATTTATTGAATAAATAAAAAATCATTAAATATATTTATAGAATATTTAGTAACTAAAACACATAAAACCATTATGAAAAAAATCCTGATTATTTCTTCTTTCTTAACCATTTCTTCTTTAGTAATTCTATCAACAATGACAACAACGGATGCTAACGCAACTTTGCCTAATGACGGGAATGCCGGTGCTCCAATGGATAATTCAGGGCAAGATTGTGGCAGTCCCTATTGTCATAATGTTGCATCAACACCTACTACAAATATCATTTCTTCTGATATACCAAGTACCGGTTACATTGGTGGAACAACATATAATTTTACGGTAACAATGTCTGGTGCTGCTGCTTATGGTTTTGAGTTGACGCCACAAACAGCAACTTCGAGTGCTGGACTTGGAACATGGATTGCAGGAATTGGTTCTTCTGTATCAACTAAATATATCAAGCAGACTACAAAAAAAACTGGGGCAAGTGCCGTTTGGACATTTCAATGGACAGCACCTTCAACTGCAACAACGGTTACTTTTTATGGTGCGTTTAACTATGCTAATAATAATAATACAAAAACTGGAGACATTATTAAAACATCTTCTGTTACCTATGTAGCAAATACAACTGGTATACATGAAACTAATAACGTTTCTTTATTATCTATATTTCCAAATCCAACGGCTGACATATTACACATCATGTCAGATGAACTATTTAAACAAGGAAATATCTATTCATTAGATGGAAAATTAGTTAAAACAATTTCAGAGCAAGAATTAATATCAAAATCTATTCTTGTTTCAAATCTTAACAATGGTATATATTTTATACATATTGTAAACGATCAAAAAACATTTGTAACAAAATTCACTAAAAAGGATTAAATCTTTTTTACCAAACAGAGGCAGTGTAACAAGCATTGCCTCTTTTTAATTTACATCAAGTCTTTATCGGAAACATTTTGTGAAACGAATGTCACAATACTGGATAAGTTCAGGCTTCAACACGTTATAAATTATTTACCAAAATTTAATCATTACGTCTAATCGCTTTGAATTTTTAGGTAATTTCATGAGCAATCAGATATGTCAATGGCATCGAATAAAAACAAACTCATACCTGAGGTTTTATTTCCATAGCCCATGCTGGTGTTATCTGCAACTAATAAATTAAATATTAGTCATCATTAGAAATATATTTATCTACTCTTTTGTTAGAGAGAATAACAACAATGGCTTTAAAATAAAATACTATAATTTATAGCAACAACTTACTATAAATCGGTTGTAATTTTATAGTATGGTAAAGGAAATGACAATAGAACACGCATTACATAACAATCGAATGAAACTATTTTTAAAGTTTGATTATGATAGAGAAACTATTGAACTTGTAAAAAAAATGGCTGATGCTAAATGGAGTAATTCTAAAAAAAGTTGGTATATGAGTTATTACAAAGAAGCAATATCACATATTAAAAATAATCTTGGCTCAAATGGAATTACATTAAAAATGCTAAATGGATACGATGATGTAATTAAGCCCAAACCAATTGACAGTAAAAAACCAAGTGATGCTTTACCTGATTTGGATAAAGTGCAAAAAGAAAAAATAAAGAAATTTAACTTTTGGATGCAGAGCAAACGCTACAGCGAAAACACTATTGGAACCTATATAGATTCGATACAAACTTTTTTGAGATATTATGCAATTAAAAAGCTCAGCGAAATTACTAATGAAGATTTAATTAATTTTAATAATGAATATATAATAGCCAACAACTATTCAGCTTCGTATCAAAATCAAATTGTTAATGCTGTGAAATTATTTTTTAGAAGTATTGAAAATAAACAATTACAACCCGAATTAATTCACCGCCCAAAAACCCAAAAACAATTACCTAATGTTTTGAGTAAAGAAGAAATAAAATTAATACTGAACGCACATGGCAATATTAAACATAAAGCAATGTTGAGTTTAATTTACAGTTGTGGCTTAAGAAGAAGTGAGTTGCTAAACTTAACATTAAACGATATTGATTCAAAAAGAGGTTTAGTTATCATTAGACAAGCGAAAGGCAGAAAAGATAGAATGGCTCCTTTGTCAGAAAAGATTTTAAGCCTATTAAGAGACTATTATATTGCATATAAGCCAACTAAGTGGTTGTTTGAAGGACAAAGTGGCAAAGGACAATATGATGAGCGGAGTTTAGCTAGTGTATTAATACAAGCACTTCGCAAAAGTAAAATAACCAAACCAGTTACACTACATTGGCTAAGGCATAGTTACGCTACTCATTTATTAGAGAATGGTACAGATTTAAGATATATACAAGAAATTTTAGGACACAGCAGTAGCAGAACAACTGAAATTTACACGCACGTTAGTAATAAAAGTCTTCAAAAAATTGTGTCGCCATTTGATAGTTTATGATAATTTGAATATATTTGGTAAAGATGTAAGAATGAAAAAAACATCCTTATATACTAAGATTTGACATATAAGGATGAAAAAATCAGTCCTATAAGTAAGTTAGCACCAATTATAAAAAACGACCGTGACAAACAATCTCGACATATTTAGAAAGGAGTTTTTAGAAGCGAATACTTGGGCACAGAGAAAGGACGGTGTTCCTCTTGACCTGCTCGACAACTTGACGAGTGAAGAACTTAAAATCGCAGAAATTGAACTTATAAAAGTTGCAAGTCTAAAAGACGATTGGCCAATAGTTGGACTTGGACAATTAAAATCAAAAGATGCATTACCGACACTTTATGACTTGCTTTCCAAAAGCAAAGGTTCAATGAAAGTGACCATTGCACATTCCATTTTTCAAATATGTCAAGACACCAAAATGATTGAAATTGTTTTTGAAACAATGCCAAAAATAACTAACCAATATGAACTGATTGACGTTTTGTATTATTTGCCAGACTTCAAGGACAAGCGAATTACAGAATTGCACAATAATTATCGAAATCACAAAGAATATTTAGTTGCTTATAATGCTACACGATATCTTGGTTTACCGACAGACGAAGTGGTTGAAAAATTTCGAAAAAAGAAAAAACATCGAAGCATATGGGACAGATTGACGGGAAAATAACTGGTGCTAACAACAGCTACCCGCAATTAGGGGTTTGTTGTTCGTAAGACAAAATAACGATGATAAAAAATATAACGTTTCGTAGAAATCTTACTACCCCCTAACTGCGGGTAGCTGCAACCGTTATCGGTCATTGTATCAGACGAGCCAGAAAATAATAAACGGAGATATAAAATGAATTTGAAACCAATAATAATTGAAACCCAAAGACTAAAGCTGACTGGTTATTCATCGCAGGATATGAATT
>JBIISW010000010.1:0-30712 GCA_044340865.1 Bacteroidia bacterium
TATTTCATTACTACAAAGATTTAAATCACAAGTTGGATCTCATGTTACAGTATCATTATTTGATGCCGCTATCGCATCCTTAGCAAATCAAGCAACTAATTGGTTAATAGCAAATGATTTGCCGCAAGCAACTGGTTCATTACATCCAAACATTGCGCCTTATGGAGAAATTTTCACAACCAAAGACAAGCATCAAATTACTTTTGCTGTTGGCTCTACTATTCAATTTAATGGACTGTTAGAAGTGTTAGAGCTTGCTAAAGAAAAGGGCAATACATTGTTTGCTACGAATCAATTACGTGTAAAAAATAGAGAACTTTTATTTAGTATTTTAAATAATAAAATAAAAACAAAAATGTTTCATAGCATTTATAAGCAATGTATTGCTAATGATATACCTATTGGTAAAATAAGAAATCTGAAAGAAGTGTTTGAATTACCGATGGCAAAAAAAATGATAAAAAAAACAAAGTATAGAAATAAAACATTACAGACTGTAAAATCAATTGCATTCGAAGTTTTATAAATTATCTAATTCCGATTTCAATTTTTTAGTTAGGCTATCTGCCACCAAATGATAGCTATCATCTATCCAACTAAAAATAAGTTTACTATTTACAGAACCATCACAAATAATAGTGTTCCAATGTTGTTTATTCATGTGGTAACCAGGTATAACGCATGAATAGGTTTCGCGGAGTTCAATAGCTTTATCAGGCGAACACTTTACATTAAATTGAATGGGATTGTTTTCTAAACCAACTAGCAAAAATACTTTTCCCATGACTTTAAAAACCAGCGTTTCTGGACCAAATGGCATCAGCTCCTCTACTCCTTTTTTGGACAAACAATAATCGCGTAACTCTTCGATATGCATGAAACAATTTATTTTTCTAAGGCTTCCTTCACAAGTTGATTCGCCATTTTAGGATCTGCTTTTCCCTTCCCTAATTTCATGACCTCTCCAACAAATAAACCTAATAAATTTACTTTCCCTGATTTGTATTCAATAATTTTTTCTGGGTATTTTGCTAAAGCTTGATTTACTAATTCTTGTAAAGCACCTGTATCATTGCTTTGTATAATATCAATCCGTTGTGCTATACTCAATGGAGATTCAGTTGGATTAACCATTAACTCGGGAAATAATTTTTGAGTAGCCGCAGCATTACTAATTTTTCCTTCATCAATTAAACTTATAATTTCAGCAATTGTTTTTGGAAGTACTTTAAATTTATCAATCGTAATAGCGTTTTCATTCAAATACGATTTGATACTTCCCATCATCCAATTTGCCGCAGCTTTATGATTTTTGGTAAAAGAAACTAATTCATTAAAATAAAAAGCGATGGATTTTGTTTCAATCAAGTTATGAGCGTCATACTCTGACAAACCAAACTCTTTTGTATAACGACGCAATAAATCGCTAGGTAAATCAGGCATAATAGCCTTAATGCTATCAATATAATTTTGTTTAACGAGAACGGGTTGTAAATCAGGTTCTGGAAAATAGCGATAATCATTTGCGTTTTCCTTACTTCTTAACGAAAATGTAGAACCGTTGCTCGCATCAAAACTGCGCGTTTCTCCTGCAATTTCGGATCCATTTTCTAATAAATCAATTTGACGTTTTATTTCAAAATCAATAGCTCGTTGCACATTTCTAAATGAGTTCATGTTTTTTACCTCAACTTTTTTTCCGTATTCGGTAGCGTCTAACTTCATCACAGAAATATTGGCATCGCAACGCAACGAACCTTCTTCCATGTTACCATCACAAATATCTAAGTAACGCACAAGTTTACGAACTTCGTTCAAATAAATATAAGCATCTTCTCCGCCTGTAAAATCAGGCTCTGTAACAATTTCTAACAATGGTGTTCCGGCTCTATTTAAATCTATTAAGGTTTCGAAAGGATCAGCATCATGTAAACTTTTTCCCGCATCTTCCTCCATGTGAATCCGCGTTAAATTAATTTTTTTTGTACTACCATCTTTCAATGTAATATCAACCCAGCCACCGTTACAAATAGGCGTTTTATCTTGCGTTATTTGATAGCCTTTAGGCAGATCAGCATAAAAATAATTTTTTCGAGCAAATTGATTCTCTTCACGGATCGTGCAATTCATCGCTAATCCAAGCTTTACCGCATATTCAATGGCTTTTTTATTAACCTTTGGCAAGGTTCCAGGATGACCTAAAGTAATAGCACTGATATTGGAATTCGGCAAAGCGCCATACTCTGCAATATCATTACTGTACATTTTTGTTTTAGTAGAAAGCTGGATATGACATTCTAAACCAATGACTGCTTTATATGTATCGTAAATACTCATTTTATGTTGATTGTAAATAGAGGACTAATTTAGATAAAAAAATTTACTTAAAAATCAATAGTTCCGTTAATAAAAAAAAGCCCCTAAAAGGGGCTTTTTTGTTGTCCGACTAGGGCTCGAACCTAGACTCTACTGAACCAAAATCAGTCGTGTTGCCAGTTACACCATCGGACAATTTAGAACTTATAAAAAGTTCGGGGCACAAAAATAGCAAAATTTATTCATTTACAAAAAAATCATAAAAATAAATTTTCATTCTTTTAAGCAGAGTTTTTTAATTAAATTCGCATCTTACACATTAAAAAAAAGAATATGTCGTTTAAAAAATTAAACAATGTCATTGGCTGGTTAGTATTTCTAATTTCAGCATTTACCTACATCGCTACTATTGAACCCACGGCTAGTTTTTGGGATTGTGGAGAATACATTGCTTGCGCTTTTAAACTAGAAGTTGGTCATCCTCCGGGAGCTCCTTTCTTTATGTTAGTGGGTAGATTTTTTACGTTATTAGCTGGCGGAGATCCTGCAATGGCTGGTAAGATGATTAATATTATGTCTGCCTTATGCAGCGCATTTACTATTCTGTTTTTGTTTTGGAGTATCACTCGCATCGGAATAAAATCATTAGTAAAAAAAGGAGAAGAATTTACCTCTGTTAAGCAATGGGCTGTTTTAATGGCAGGAGCTATTGGAGGTTTAGCTTATACGTTTTCTGATTCTTTTTGGTTTTCTGCAGTAGAAGGTGAAGTTTATGCGATGTCATCTTTTTTTACAGCATTAGTTTTTTGGGCTATTTTAAAATGGGAAGAAGAAGATACCACCAACCCAACAGGTTCTATGCGTTGGTTAGTTTTAATCGCTTATTTAATGGGTCTTTCTATCGGAGTGCATTTACTTAATTTACTTGCTATACCAGCGATTTGTTTTATTTACTATTTCAAAAAATATCCTTTCACATGGAAATCGTTTTTTGTAACAGGCTTCATTTCGTTAATATTATTAGGTGGTATTCAAAATATCATGATTCCTAAAATTGTAAAATTTGCAGCAGACTATGAAGTATTTTTCGTTAATAAATTACACATGGGCTTTAACCTAGGCTCTATTTTTTATTTTATTTTATTAATTATTACCCTGACTTCACTGATAGCTTATACAGTAAATAAAAAAGAATCATTTTACAAACTTGGTTTTTATACAGCTATAGTATTCGTTGCAATTGCAGCTATTTCTGGAAATGGTTTTGGAGCTATGTTGAGTCGTGCCGTTGTATTAGGAGGTTTATTATATGGCATTAATTACTTAAAAACTAAAAACATTAATACGTTGAATGTTATTTTAATTGGGTTCACAACCTTATTAATAGGTTATTCATCGTTTTTTGTTTTGATCATCCGCTCACAAGCTAACACACCAATGGATGAGAATGATCCTGAAAATGCCATTACAATGTTGTCATATTTAAATCGTGAACAATACGGTGATTGGCCTTTAACATATGGACAATACTATAACGCTCCAACAAAATCACAAAACACCTTTGGAGATAAAGATCCTATTTATGCTAAAGATGAAAAATCGAAAAAATACCAAATAACAGATGATCGAAAAAAATCAGTTCCTGTTTATGAAGAAGAATATTGTACGCCTTTCCCTCGTATGTGGAGCCAACAAGGCAATCACGAAGCAGCATACCGTTATTGGGGTGATGTTCAAAATCATCACAAAACCAAAACTAAAATGAATGATCGTACGGGTGAAATGGAAGAAGTACAAATTCCAACATTTGCGGCTAATTTAAATTATTTTATTAGTTACCAAATTAAATACATGTACTTGCGTTATTTTGCTTGGAATTTTATTGGTAGACAAAATGATATACAAGGATTAAACGGGAATCCATTAGAAGGAAACTGGAAAACAGGAATTAAAGGATTGGATGACTTTATTTTAGACACAGATACAGCGTTTGAACCGCATAACACATCTGATAACTTAGCGAATAATTCGTTTTACGGTCTACCATTTATTTTAGGATTATTAGGTATGTTATTCATGTACCAAAACAATAAAGAAGATATGTGGGTTGTTGCTTTGTTGTTTTTACTAAATGGCGTTGCCGTTGTGTTTTATTTAAATCAATACCCATATCAGCCTCGCGAACGAGATTATGCTTATGTCGCTTCGTTTTACGCCTTTGCGATTTGGATAGGTCTGGGTGTATTGTTTATATTTAAGTTTCTCGCATCAAAAGTTAATGCAAAAACCGCCATATTATTAGCATCAATAATAGGCTTAATCATTCCTACTTTAATGGCTACTGAAGGTTGGGCAGATCACAATCGTTCTAAAAGAACCATGAGCAGAGATTTTGCGGTAAACTACTTAAATTCATGTGCTCCAAATGCTATTTTATTTACAAATGGTGATAATGACACATTCCCTCTTTGGTATGCACAAGAAGTAGAAGGCATTAGAACAGATGTAAGAGTGGTAAATTTAAGTTTACTACAAACAGATTGGTATATCGCGCAAATGCGCAGAGCGGCCTATGAATCAGCTCCTGTGCCATTTACCATTGCGCCAGAAAAGTTGGTGCAAAATAAACGTGAAGTTGTTTATTTAATGGATAAAAATGCTGGACCTTATAATTTAAAGAAAGCCATTGATTTTGTTGAATCGGATGATGTTAATAATAAATTTGAAAACGGCGGAAAATACTACGATTACATTCCTGCCACATCTTTTTACGTTAATGTAGACTCGATGCAAGTCATGAAAAACAAAGTGATTCCTGTAAGAGACACAGCACGATTAACTAAAACCATTAAATGGACTATTGGCAGATCTTACTTAACTAAAAACGACTTAATGGTTTTAGATTTAATTGCACATAATAATTGGAAACGTCCAATTTACTTCGCAGTTACAACTGGTGCTGAAGCTTATTTGGGATTAGAAGAATACTTTCAATTAGAAGGATTAGCTTACCGTTTAGTGCCAATTAAAAATACACAAGATGAAATGCAACAAGGTGGCCGCGTTAAAACGGATATCATGTATGAAAACATTATGAAATTTGAATGGGGCGGATTGGACAAACCTGGCGTTAGTTTAGACGAGAATTGCACGCGAATGGCATCTAATATGCGAATGCAAATGGCAACCTTAGCAAGTGCTTTAATTAATAAAGGGCAAAAAGCAAAAGCAGAAAAAGTACTCGACTTATGTTTAGAGAAAATGCCAGATGCTAATGTTCGTTTTGAAGCAACACTTTACACAATCATTGCTGGGTATTACCAATTAGGAAAAATGGATAAGGCGATGAAATTATCAACCCAATTATTTGATATTTTTGAAAATGACTTAAAAGTGTTTAACAAACAAAAGGCAGTGCACCGTTCATCTTTTAATAGAGAAATTGGACAATCTAAAGAAATCATGCGCCGATTAACAATGCTTGCTGACCAATTTAGGCAAGAGGCTTATTCTAAAGAATTAATGAAACGCTTAACAGCTAATGTCCCTATGGAAGAGCTTATGCCACAAGAGCAGCAAGGTCAACCAGTTATGCAATAATATGTTGTACCCTGACTTAATAAAAAAAAGACACGAGAGAACGTGTCTTTTTTTTATTTAATGAACCATGCGATTTGAAGATAATAAATAAACCAAAAACTTTCTTCTTGCGAATAAAATGCTACGTCAGCATCTCCATTATTGAAGATACTTCAATTTCACTAAAGTCTGACTCTATGGTTTAGTTAAAAATAAAATGTATTGCCTTGATATGCTTTTACATATCGTAAAAAAAAACATAATACTAAGTCTTGAAAAAACTAAATAAAAAAGCCTTGTATTAACAAGGCTTTTTGTCGGGGTGGCCAGATTCGAACTGACGGCCTCCACGTCCCAAACGTGGCGCGATACCGGGCTACGCTACACCCCGAATTTCTAAATGTAGATTTAAAAATTTAGAGTGCAAATATACACTTATTTTAAATAAAAAAAAGTTTTTTACAAAAAAAATCCATTCACTTTGTGAATGGATTTTTTTTGATGTTTTTAATAAAGTATTATTTACCTACAACAAATTTCTTAGAAATAGATTTGCTGTTAGCGATTTTTACTTGATAGAAGTATAAACCACTACTTAAATTATTTAAGTCTACATTCACTTTATTGCTTCCAGCTATTCCATTAGCTGAAGTTGTGTATACTGTTTGTCCAACACTGTTTAAAACCACGATATCCATTTTTGCATTCTCAGCTAATACAACTTCAATTGTACCATTAGTTGAAGCTGGATTCGGATAAAAATTTAAATTTGAAACAACTGCTGACTCTTCTTTAACACCAACCCCAGTGCCTGTAACACAACCTGGTACGTTTACTGTTACAGTAAACTCAGATTGAGTGAACGTATTATCATCAATATAATAATGATCTACTTCAGTATCGCCATTATTTATACCACCAACACCTTGAGTTACTGTAGTTGGAATTAAATAAGTTGAAGCATTTAGCTTACCAACGGTTGGCGAAGCGTAAAAGAAAAAAGCGCTATATTGTATACCAACTTTTCCAGAAGTCATATTCTTTCTGCAAGTCATTTTGTTTGTAGTTACATCATAACCCTTCATGAAAATATCAGGGCTAGTACTTACGTGAGGTACTGCAGCTTGCACGATATTTGAATCGCTATCTGCCCAACTGTAGAAAATATTTTTTCCATCAGGTGTACGAGAAATTTGTAAACGAGCATCATAAGTTATATTTCCTGTTGAAGATGGCCAATTAGATTCTGCCGCTACTGGAGCTGCACAATTTAATGAGTCAACAATCATTGCATCCCAACCAGTTGATGTTGTTTTAAAATCAAATAAATAATTCCAAACTTGATTATAATTAGGAGAATACGTGTAACCTAAACTATCAATATTATCTGAATAAGCTGATCCCATTGAAACAAATAAATGTAAATTACCTGCAACGTCAACTGTTCCAGAAGCTCCTTCACCTGGCGCAATAAAAGGCTTAGCTAATCCTGCTGAATTTAAATCAATAACTCTACCATTAACTGCTGGCAAAGTGGTAAAATTGAATAATGCTGCATGACGTGCCCATGTTGTTCCACCGTTACTTGTCTTATAAACATACGGCTGGAATGAATTCATTGATGTATTTGGCAATGCATTTGCATCAACACCAAAGAAATAAACATACCCAATTTGGCCATTTTCAGACCAAGCTTGTTGATATGAGCTATAAGATTGTCTATCTCCTGCTAAATCAACTTTAAAGTTAGGTTTCAAAGAATCATGTGTCCAAGTAAATGAACCAGCACTAAATGTTCCTTTGTTTATCATGGCGCCTCTCCAAGCTTGACCTGCAGCTGTAGTAGAGTTAGCATCAGCGTAAATACCACCTAAAACATGTGCCACACCATCACTTGTAACTTGCATTTCAATACGAGAAAAATCATTCTTTTTTTGAGAACCAGTCAATGCTAAATTATCCATATAAACAGAAGAACCTGGAGTTGCTGTATAACCTGTTCCTAATTGCTTAGAGGCAAAAAAGTTTCCTTGCCAATTAGCACCTGGATGCCAAGGACCTGAACCTACTGCATAAACATTTGAAGCACTTGTATTACCAGATGGGTTATACATAGCTCCAGTAGGATATCGATTAAACTGTGTTGCACTAGTAGCTAGGACTGTTGAATCCCAAGATGTACCATTATTATTTGTCCATGTATACATTATCGTACCTGAATTACCAACTGATCCTAAAGAACCAATCGTAGTTGCACCAGCTCTATGAATAAAACCAGTTGTATTAGTAGCAGCCATGTGATTTACATTTCTTTGCTCAGTAACAATAACACCTAGTACATTCGCAGAACCACCAATACGTTTGTAAGGTGCTGCTGTCGCTTTTCCAGCTGCCGCAGATGATGGTGATGTGAAATTAGCTTCTGCCGTGGGCATTGCTTTAAAAGTATCCATTTTTTTTGCCTTTGGATTGGCAATCATTTTACTTGATTTTTGAGCATTTCCAGATAAAACTGCTAACGCTGCAAAACCAAAAAGTAATTGTTTCTTCATAGTTTTAAATTTTATTAATTAAACATCATTTAACACAAATTTAATAAATTAATAATTGAAACAAGAACATTTAACAATTTTATTTACTATAATAGTGGTACTAATTTTTCGAGTGCAATACCTCTAGAACCCTTAATTAATATGGTAAATTCAGCTATTTTATTATTTTCGATAAAATTTTGAGCAAGATTAATATTCTCGCAAAATGAGAATCCTAAATAATCATTTTTAAACTGATTAAAATGTGTACCTACCAACAAACACTTTACTTCGGGATGACTAAATAATTCATCTAAAATTAACTTGTGCTCTTGGTAACTGTAATCACCTAATTCAAACATATCTCCTAATACAACAAACTTATTTGGAAAAGGCTGACGAACAAAGTGTTTTATGGCTAACATCATACTTGATGGATTCGCATTATAGGCATCTAAAATCAGAGTATTGGTACTCGTTTTTTTCACTTGAGAACGATTCATTTCAGGTAAATAATTGCTAATTGCCTCATTAATCAAATGTTTTTCAACTCCAAAATAATTTCCGATACAGATAGCGCATATGACATTTACAAAATTATAATGACCAAATAAATGAGTTCTAATCAACGGCATGTTATCTAAAGCGTTGGCTGTTGTATTCCATTTAAGTTCAACAAACTCACTATTATTAGCTAATTCTCCATAAATATCAAAAGTATTATTTTCTCCAAAATATACTTTATCAATAGACCTCGATAACTCTATCAAAACAGGGTCGTTTCCATTGATAAAAATTTTACCATTTTTCTTTTCTATATATTTATATAGTTCACTTTTCCCAATTTTTATTCCCTCCTCACCTCCAAAACCCTCTAAATGGGCCTTTCCAATATTTGTAATTAATCCAAAATCCGGGTCACATATATCAGACAACATAGCAATCTCACCTTGATGATTTGCTCCCATTTCTACAATGGCAATCTCATGCTCTTTATGAATTTTTAAAACTGTAAGAGGAACACCAATATGATTATTCAGATTTCCCTTTGTAGCATAGGTGTTAAACTTCTTTGAAAGTACCGCATGTATAAGTTCTTTATTCGTTGTTTTTCCATTGCTTCCTGTAATACCAATTACCGGGATTTTTAAATGGCTACGATGCATTTTTGCAAGATTTTGAAGGGTATCTAAAACATCTTCAACTAGTAAAATAGATGTTCCATTTGCAAAATTCGGATTATCAACAACTGCAAATAAACACCCTTGTTCAATGGCAGAAATAGCAAATTCATTAGCGTCAAAATTATCGCCTTTTAATGCAAAAAAAATAGATCCTTTTTCTATTTGGCGTGTATCCGTTGTTATTTTTTGATTACAGCTAATAAACAGCGTGTATAAATCATTAATAGAAATAAATGTTTTCATGCTATAAAATTAAAAAGCCCTTTCAATTTCTCGAAAGGGCTTTTATATAGTTTTCAACAGAATTATTTTCCTAAACCAACTGGACTTCCGACTCTTACCATAGCACATCTAAAACCTAAGTAAGCTGTAGCTTGTCTTTGGTCTAAATATCTACGCGTACCTGGATTCAACCAGTAAGCTCTGTCTCTCCAACTTCCACCTTTATAAACACGTGATTTATCGTTAATTAATGACGTCTTTGCATATTCATACATTAACTTATCAGCTTTATCTCCGTAAGCATCTTCTCCTGTTTCATAATAAAGTGAAGAATTTACGTCACCATCTAAATAACTAATATAATCAGATGTTTTATAATTTCTGCGCTCATCTAAGTTGTCTGATGAAACTGCAGCAGTAACTTCTCTCCAAACCACACGACCTGGTATATTAGATTTCCCATCAGCTGGGGCATTTGCGTATCCTTGAGGATCTTTAGTTAAAGTAGTTAAAACACTATCCTCAACTTCGGTTGTTTCTCCACTCACACCATGAGCTGAAGGTACGTTTACTTTATGCTTGAATTTTTGCCAATTTGGTTGTTCAGTGTTTGTTAAAATTCCACCAGCAGCACTGTCTTTTACTTGAGTAACAAAAACGTTACCACGGAATGGACGGAATTCATCAGCATCTTGAGCTGTAGAAGCTCTATAAACATCCATTACCCATTCAGATACGTTACCCGCCATGTTATATAATCCATAATCATTTGGCCAATATGAATAAACAGGAGCAGTTACATCGGCGTTATCATTTAAAAACCCTGCACTACCCATCATATCACCATTACCTCTGATGAAATTAGCATTCATTTGTCCAATGTATTTTTCGTCAGAATTACGAACGCCGTGACCATTCCAAGGGTAAATTCTTCTATCAGTTATACGCTCACCAATTGTGTTACCTACTAATCCATACGCTGCGTATTCCCATTCAGCTTCTGTTGGTAATCTGTATTTTGGTAAGAAGATACCATCTTCCATTCTTACATCTCTTTCTGGACTTTCATTATTAAAAGAAGGTAATTTTTGTTTTAACTGACCTTGCCATTTACCAGATAAATAGGCCTCAGTACTAAAGTAATCTTGATCCGTTGAAACAGGCGTGTGTTCTAATAATCCTTCGCGAATTAAAATAAATTCATTCACACGATCCGTTCTCCAAGCACAAAATTCGTTTGCTTGCAACCAATCGATTCCAACTACCGGATAATCACGATAAGACGGATGACGAAGGTAATATTCTACATAAGGCTCATTATAAGCTAATTTTTCACGCCATACTAATGTATCCGGTAACGCTTTTTGATAGATATCTGGAAAAGTTGGTCCGAATACACGGTTTGTCCAATACAAATATTCTAAATAAGAAAAATTACTAACCTCGGTTTCATCCATATAAAATGAAGAAACAGTAACTCTACGTGGAACATTATTCCATTCGTAGGTCACATCCATTTCTGAACGACCCATAGAAAATGAACCACCTTCGATTAAAACAAGTCCCGGACCAGTTTCTTGTTCTTCATATGGTACTTTTTCAAAACCACCATTATCTGGTTCGTTGTATGACCAACCAGTTACACCAGAGCGCTCTTTAGCACATGAAACGGCTAAAACAGATAATATAATTACTAGTGCTTTTTTACTTTTAACGAATTTAAACTGCATAATTTTTATTTTATTTAAGGCTATAACGAAAGTTTTATTAAAAAGTTACAAATTATTTTAAAAAGATGGACAACTAATGGTTCTATACTTCTTTTTCTTTGGACGACATTCAAATTGCATTTGCAAAGATACTTCATGAGAACCAGCAGTATTACTTGATAATTTAGATACCGTAACATCATAACTGTATCCAATCTTCATATGGTCGGTTTGAACACCAAGTAAAACAATAAAAGCGTCGGAATTACGATACCAAATCCCTCCTACAAAATTATTTTTTACGAAATACAACCCCAAATTTAATTGAGTAAAGTTTTGTTGCTGCATAAATAACACATTTGGAGAAATATAGGATGCATTGCCTCTTTCCATAGGAATTATTGCTCCAGCATGACCGGTTATTTTCATTGGAAGTTTTGAAGGACCTAACATTCCTTCATCCGGTTGAGTAATGTGGTGAAATGCTGCACCAAAAAAATAACGTTTGCTGTAACCTAAAACACCTGCACCAAAATCTAAACCTCTTTTACTATTTTGAGGAATGATTTCATTTGTATTCCAAACAAAACCTCTACGAGAATCAATCATATCACCAAAGTTCAATTTTGTTTTATCTAATGCTTTCTGAAAAAAACCTGCTTGCAAACCAAATTTCAGAGAAAATTCACGATTTATTGGCAATAAATAAGAATACATTAAATTGACTGAGGTTGATTTTAGTGTCCCTCTGGCTTGATCGTCTTGAATTACATTTACACCAATTCCTCCATTAATAGCTTCAACATGTTGATCATATGAAGCTGCGTAAGTAACATAAGTTCCTGAAATATTAGGCCATTGATTCCTGTAATTCATACATATACGCGGACAGCGGGCGGTGCCCGAAAATGCAGGATTTAAATAGGTTGGATTTGCATAGAATTGTGTAAATTGAGGATCTTGAGCCTTCAGATCTGAAACAACAACTAAAAAGATACTGATCACAACAAAAAATGAAAATTTCTTACTCATATATTTTAATTTTACTAAAAAAAGATAAATCCTAAATACAAACATAATAGATTATTTTAATAAATAAAACTTTTTAACAACAATAATTTATTTTCTTTGTCGTTTAAATATCTAAATTTAGTAAACATATATGCAAAAGGTTATTTTTAATAAAACTTATAATTCACTGGCTTTTATTTTATTTCTGTTTTTTTCCTTTTTTGGTTACAGTCAAAAAAATGAAAGTTTAGGTTCCACAAAATCAAATTCTGAAGCTTTAAGTTTTGAAAATGCTCCACTATTTTTAAAAAACTGTCATTTTGATGGTTCAAAGAAAAACACTCCCTATTATTCCGAGAAAATTTCAATCAACAACAATAGACTTCCTAATTGTAAATTAAACAACATTAAAATAAGACCTTTAAGTAACAGTGAAAAAACTCAAATCGAGCCCTACAAAAATTTCATAACTAATGATTTTGATATTTCTTTAGAAATTGGGTATGCCAGAAATGAAAAAATAGAATTCGCGAAGATTATGCCCATTCGCTTAAATTCAAATAATGTATATGAGTATCTTGAATCTTATACAATCGTCTGGGATTATAGTCAAGTGGCTAAAATTAAAAACGACCTATCTAATCAAAAAGCCAATAAATCATCTAGTGCTAGTGCATCTGTTTTAGCATCTGGAAAATGGTATAAAATTGGTGTAACAAAAAATGGTGTATACAAATTAGACAAATCTTTTTTTACAAAATTAGGTATAGATGTATCAACAATAGATCCGCGTAACCTAAAAATATATGGAAATGGCGGAAAATTAATGTCGGAGAAAAACAGTGATTTTAAATTTGATGATTTAATTGAAAATGCAATTTCAGTTGTTGGAGAAAATGATGGCGTTTTTAACAATACAGATTACGTTTTGTTTTACGGTCAAAGTACAGATTCATGGGTTAGAAATCCAATTAATATGATTCCGTATCATCGTCAAATTCATTCTTTTAGCGATACCTCGTTTTATTTTATTAATGTAGATATTAATACTTCTGGAAAAAGAATCTTACAACAAAATTCTTTAAGTAATACTGCTAATAAAACAACTAATAGTCAGGATTATTATGATATACATGAAGTCAATACGTTTAACGCGATAAAGAGTGGCAGAGAATTTTATGGGGAAAAATTTGACAACACTACTTCATATAACTTTTCGTTTTTAATTCCAGATGGAATTATTGGCGATAGTGTTTATGTAAAATCACGTGTTCTATCGAGATGTGATGTGCCTTCCAATTATCTTGTATCATTTGCTTCAAAATCATTCAATATTTCTTGTGCTCCAACAAATCTATTGTATTACATATCTGACTTAGGTTTTCCTAACCAAAATCAAATTGGCGGAATATTAACATCTAATTTTATTAACATTAATGTCACAAAACAAACAAGCAGTGCTATAGGCTGGTTAGACTATGTTGAAATAAACGCAAGACGTAATTTAACATTCAATTCAAGCCAATTTACATTCAGAGACAGGCGAGTTGTGGGAGGTGCGGGCACTTATGCGAAATACATGCTAACAAATAACGCATCAAGCTTTCCTTTAATATGGGATGTCACTAATCCATTAAATGTAAAAAATCAATTATATACTATTACATCGACTAATAATTTCGAATATAATAGCAAGTCTGATTCGATTAATGAATACGTTATATTTAATGAAAATATAGCTTTTACACCCACAGCGATTGGTTTAATTAAAAATCAAAATTTACATGGAATATTACAGGCAGATTATGTCATTGTAACACACCCATTATTTTTAGATAATGCCTATCGCTTGGCTAAGCTGCATAGTGATTACGATTCATTAACATATGCTGTGGTTACAACATCAGAAGTTTATAACGAATTCTCTTCAGGAACACCCGATATTGGTGCAATTAGAGAATTTGTGAAAATGTTGTATTTTAAACCCACTGATCCAACTAAAGCAACCAAGTATTTATTACTTTTAGGTGATGGGTCTTATAAAAATAGGGAAATTTCATCTACAGGAAATTCAGCTATGATACCAACCTATCAAACATTTAACTCAACATCCTATACCGATTCATTTGTGACTGACGATTACTTCGCAATGATGGATAACGGTGAAGGTGATTTAGTATCTGGTGATTTACCAGACATCGGTGTTGGACGATTTCCCGTTAAATCTAAAAATGAAGCAGATGCAGTTACTTCTAAAATTGAACAATATTATAAACGCAACTTTAATTTTGATCCAAAAACTGAAGAAACATCTTGCGACGCCAATTCTACAAACTATCCTCAAGGCGATTGGAGAAACTGGGTAACGTTTGTATCCGATGATGAGGACAATAATGAACACTTCAACCAATCTGATGCGCTTGCTAATCCCATTTACAATAACTACAAAAATTACAATGTGAATAAAATTCATGCAGATTCTTATTTACAATTCTCTACGCCTGGTGGTGATAGGTATCCTGATGCTGTAAACGACATTAACAGAAGTTTTGAAAAAGGTTCTTTAATATGGAATTACACAGGTCACGGCGGTGAATTAGGTTTAGGTTCTGAGCGCTTTATTGAGGTGCCGCAAATATTGGATTGGAAAAACATCAATAATTTACCATTAATGATTACCGCGACCTGTGAATTTAGTAGATTTGATGATCCGGACAGAACTTCCGCAGGAGAATATTGTTTACTAAATCCCAATGGTGGCGCTATCGGATTAATGACAACCGTTAGGTTAGCTTTCTCTGGATTAAACTTCGCCTTAAACACCGCATTTTACAGTCATGCGTTAACTCCTATGACCAACGGAAAAATGCCACACCTAGGAGATTTATACCGGTTAACAAAAAGAGATATTGGTTTCAATAGACAGTACATGAACTTTGTTATTTTAGGAGATCCTGCATTAAAATTAGCTTATCCCGAACAAAAAGTTTTTACAACGAGTATTAATTCACAAACTCTAAATATTACATCAAGCGACACGCTAAAAGCTTTAAAGAAAATG
Organism: Bacteroidia bacterium; assembly: GCA_044340865.1. Classification (GTDB taxonomy): domain Bacteria; phylum Bacteroidota; class Bacteroidia; order B-17B0; family Aurantibacillaceae; genus UBA4416. Next base: position 15,614 of record JBIISW010000010.1, read on the forward strand.
ACCATAACAGGATTTGTTGGCGATAAATTCGGTAACAAATTAACTAATTTTAATGGAGTTGTTTTTCCAACTGTTTTTGATAAAGAAATAAAACTTGTAACTCTTGCCAACGACCCAAATCCGCCAAACCCACAAGGCTCTTTAGTAGATACTTTTAAATTACAAAAAAACATTATTTATAAAGGGAAATCAACAGTTAATAATGGGGAGTTTTCATTTTCATTTTTAGTTCCAAAAGACATTTCATACAGCTTTGGGAAAGGTAAAATAACCTATTATGCTCATAACGGAATAACGGACGCAAATGGCTATTATGATAAAATTGTTGTTGGTGGATCAGAAACCAATGCTATTGCCGATAATAAAGGGCCTGAAATTAAATTATTCTTAAACGATGAAAAATTTGTGACAGGTGGGACGACAAATGAAACACCAAAAATATATGCATTGATAACTGATTCGAGTGGAATCAATACAGTAGGAAATGGGATTGGTCATGATGCGGTTGCAATTTTAGATGAAAAATCAAGTAACCCAATTGTATTAAACGATTATTACGTTGCCAACTTAAACACCTACCAATCGGGAAAAATTAGATATGGCTTAAACACTTTAAGTGAAGGAAAGCATCAACTAAGTTTAAAGGTATGGGACGTTCAAAATAATTCTTCAACAGCATACACTGATTTTATTGTTGCGAAAGAAGCAAACTTAGCATTGAGTCATATCTTAAATTATCCAAATCCATTTACAACAAAAACAAAATTTTTTATTGAACACAATCAATGTTGTGTCTCACTCAAAGTACTCATTCAAATCTACACGATTTCCGGAAAAATAGTAAAATCAATTCATCAAACAATAAATAATGAAGGTTTTCGTTTTGATGGAATTGAATGGGATGGAAAAGATGATTTTGGAGATAAATTAGCAAGAGGTGTTTATATTTATAGAGTTTCGGTAGTTACAAGTGATAACAAAAAAGCAGAAAAAATTGAGAAGCTTGTAATTCTAAATTAATTATATCTTTGAACTCCTCTTTTAAAAAAAGAAACTAATGCAAAAACAGATTTTAGGACTATTAGGAAGTAGTGTTTTTATAGCAAATTCATTGCTAAGTCAAACTACTTCAAGTAATTTAACCACACAAGAATTAAGTGGGAGAATAAATACAATTACAACGGCTGTACCCTTTTTATTAATTTGTCCTGACTCAAGAAATGGAGCAATGGGAGAAGTTGGAGCAGCAAGTCCTGCTGACGGCAATAGCATTCATTGGAACGTTGCAAAAATGGCATTTGCAGAAAAAAAATCAGGCGCAACAATCAATGTTACGCCTTGGTTGAAACAATTAGTTCCTGATATTTATTTGTATTATATATCAGGCTATAGCAAAATAAGTAAAACACAAGCCATAGGTGCTTCTTTGCGTTATTTTTCTTTAGGAAATATTACTTTTACTGACATCGTTGGTAATACGACTGGGCAATTTAGACCAAATGAATTTGCATTAGATATTGCCTATTCACAAAAATTATCTCAAACATTTTCAGCCGGTTTAGCATTAAGGTATATCCGTTCTAACCTAACCGGAAATTACACCTTAACCAACGGACAAGCAGTAAAACCAGGCACTTCAGCGGCTATTGATTTTGGCCTTTATTACCAATCAAAAAAATTCGACCTAAATGGAAAAAAAGCAATCGCCACAGGTGGGTTAGTTTTTAGTAATATTGGTGCAAAGGTTAGTTATTCCATTAAACAAGATTTTATCCCCATGAATTTAAGATTAGGTGGAGGTATAAAATTTTTGATTGATGATTACAATACATTTGGAATATATGGAGACGTAAATAAATTATTAGTTCCAACGCCTCCAGTTTATCTAAAAGATTCTCGTGGAAATGATTCAGTTAATTCTGTTACTCAAGAAAAAATAATTTTAGCAGGAAAAGACCCTAATGTTGGTATTACTAAAGGAATTTTTCAATCCTTTAATGATGCTCCAGGCGGAAGTTCGGAAGAATTGAAAGAAGTTAATTATAGTATTGGCTTTGAATATTGGTACGCTAAACAATTTGCTGTAAGAGCGGGGTATTTTAACGAAGCTAAAACAAAGGGTAATCGTAAATTTTTTACAGCTGGTATAGGTTTGAGATATAATGTATTTGGATTAGATATGGCCTATTTAATTCCAGTCACTCAAAGAAATCCACTTCAAAACACCTTACGTTTTACATTAACGTTTGATTTTGATGCTTTCAAATCCCAGAACGATACAAAGAAGTCGACAGAATAAAATCGTATTACCTACTCACGTATGAGTGATAATAATTCATCTATTTCATCTTTGGTGTTGAATGAATGAAGACACAATCTCATTCGTTCTTCTCCTTGTTTTACTGTTGGACTTTTAATTGACTTTACGAAAAAATTTCTTTTTCCCAGTTTTTCTTCGAGAAAGTGAACATCATTATTTCCTTTCAAAATAAGACAATGAATTGCGCTTGTACTAGCTATAAAATTTTGATGAGACTTAGTCATCAAAGTATTAAAAAAAGTAATATGACTTCTTAACTTCTCTACTTCTATTGTTTTTTTTAATAACTGATACGCTGCTTTTATGGATAATAAACTGTGTTCAGGCATAGCAGTTGTATAAATAAAAGAACGCGAAAAGTTAATTAAATAGTGTTTAAGCTCTTCGCTCCCAACAATTGAAGCACCATGACAACCCATTGCTTTGCCATATGTATAAATGCGGGCAAAACAAAGTTGTTCTATATTCAATTCATCACATAAACCTTTTCCATTTTTTCCAAACACACCAATAGCGTGAGCTTCATCCACAATTAAATGAGCATTAACTCTCTTACAAAAATCAGCTAATTCAACTAACGGAGAGCAATCACCATCCATCGAATACACACTTTCTACAACCACATAAATTTCTTTAAAAGTGGATTGATGTCGAGTAATTAATTCTTTCAATGAATTGATATCGTTATGTTTAAACTTATAATGGGTTGCAAAGCTCAGTCTAATACCATCAATTAAAGACGCATGAATTAATTCATCGCTTAAAATTAAATCGCCTTTTTGTGGAACACTAGATAATAAACCTAAGTTTGCATCGTAACCAGAATTATAAATCAAAGCGGACTCACCATGATGAAACTGTGCTATTTCGTTTTCAATTTCATTAAATAAAAATGAGTTTCCACTAATTAAGCGTGAGCCAGTAGAGCCCGTTTTGATAGATGATCCAAGCGTTTTTAACTCCTCTAATAAATAACCTTGAGAAGAAAATCCTAAATAGTCATTACTTGAAAAATCAATGGAAGGATAATTCGTTTTTAAAGAACGAAATTGATGCTTCTCCTTTACTTGTTCAATTTTATGTTGTAATGATTTAGGGAAAAATACCATGTATTTAAAATAAAAAAGCCCTAAATGATTTTATTGTAATTCATTTAGGGCCTCCAATAATTATTTAATTAAGCTAACTCTTCTTTTTTTAATTTGTCTACAAATGCTTTTTTAGTATTTAATCCGAGTATTTTAAACATTTCCATATCTTGATTATACAGTGGATTAGGAGTCGTTAGTAATTTCTCTCCAGCAAAAATTGAATTGGCTCCTGCCATAAAACATAATGCTTGTCCTTCCATACTCATACTTAAACGGCCCGCAGACAAACGAACAGCAGTTCGAGGTAAAACGATACGAGCTGTTGCAATCATTCTAACCATATCCCAAATAGGCACTGGTGGCTGATCTTCCATTGGCGTTCCTTCAACAGCAACAAGTGCATTAATTGGAACAGATTCTGGCTGTGGTCTAAGTAAGCTTAATGTATACAACATCCCTACTCTGTCTTCAATTTTTTCACCCATACCAATGATGCCGCCTGAACAAACTGTTAGGCCTGCTTTACGAACATTATGAATCGTATTTAATCGATCATCGAACGTACGCGTGGAGATAATCTTATCGTAATTTTCTTCGCTTGTATCAATATTATGATTATACGCATACAACCCTGCTTCAGCTAAACGCTTAGCTTGGTCTTCTGTTACCATTCCTAATGTGGCACACACTTCTAATCCTTTACTGTTAATGGTTTTCACCATATCCAATACCGTATCAAAATCTTTATTGTCACGAACTTCACGCCATGCAGCGCCTAAACACATGCGACTTGCACCACCTGCTTTTGCATTATTTGCAGCTTCATCCACTTCGGGAACACTCATTAGTTTATGAACTTTAACCTCTGTATGATAACGAGCCGCCTGAGGGCAATAAGAACAATCTTCGGGACAACCGCCAGTCTTAATAGATAATAACGAACTAACTTGCACTTCGCCAACTGTGTGATGTTGTTTATGAACTTCTGCAGCTTTGTATATTAATTCCATCAAAGGTGTATTATACACTTCTAAAATTTCTTCTTTCGTCCAATCTTTAATTGCCATTTTTTTTATTTCTAGTTCAAACAAATTTACTACAAAAGCCACAAACCACAAAACCTATTTCGCCTAAAAAAGTGTTAATAATATTTTCATTCAACCATGTAGCTTATTTAAGTTATATACGTTATTTGTTGTATGAATAAAATAATTTCTTACTTATTACTCTTATTTTTCTTTTTACAAATGCCATTAGAAGCTCAATTCTCAGAGAGGAAAGAGCGAAAACGTATGTGGAAAAAATCGATGTGGGCAAAAAAAAGAGGTAAAAAGCGAATGGCATTTAATCCTTACTTAGATAAAAAAAAGAAAGATAAACCAAGTTCAAAAATGGCCAAAGAAGAAAGAGAAGGAGTAAGGAAAATGAGGCGTGATTATAAAAAACAAAATAAACGCAATATGAAAAAATTAGGTATTAAGCCAACTAAAGTGAAAAAAGCATAATAGAATTTAGAGATAGTGAAAACTATTTTTTAAATATTCGACTACTGCTATTATATTTGTAATCTATGGCATTAATAGTTAAAACATCTCAACTTCCTAATTCAGGAAAAGGTTTATTTACAACGACCCCAATAAAAAAAGGAGAAAACGTAATTGAATACAAAGGCGAAATCATTGATTGGAAAGAATATGAAAAACGTGTTGATTTAGATCAGGATGGATATTTGTTTTTTATAAATAAAAAAAACTGCATCGATGCATTTAGTACTCCGGAACATAAAGCTAGATTTGCCAATGATGCTGCCGGTTTGGGTCGAGTGAAAGGATTAAAAAACAATTCCGTATATCGGATTGAGAAAAATAAATGCTTTATTTCTAGCACAAGAAATATTTTAGCCGGTGAAGAAATTTTTGTGAGTTATAGCAAAGAATATTGGGACGCGATTCGATATAACATTAAAATAGGAAGACATAAAGTGTAACCAAAATTTGCAGAGCACTTTAAAAATTACTTGTTAAAATAAAATAAAACATCTTCTTCATAATTTTTTCCAATTGGAATTACCTTATCTTTTAGATTTATGACCTTATTCGTTAACGATTGTACCTTATCAATAGGCACGATAAAAGAACGATGAACACGAACAAATTTACTAGGTGGTAATTTTTCTAACATGACTTTCATCGTCATTCTTACTACCAAGGTTTTTTGATCTAACAGATGTATTTTTAAATAATCGTCTAAGGCCTCTATGCTAGTAATTAAATCCAAATTTATTTTATGCAATTTTCCATCTGCTCGCAAAAATATATGTGAAGTACTCTTAACATCTATTGCACTAAAATAATCTTTTGCTTTATCACATGCTTTTAAAAACCGCTTGAATGTAAAGGGCTTTAACAAATAATCAACCGCGCTTAAATTAAATCCTTCTACTGCATACTCGCTATGCGCTGTGCAAAAAACAACTAATGTATTTTGATTAATATTTCTATATAAATCAATGCCATTTAAGGCAGGCATGTGTATATCTAAAAACAACAAGTCAACTGGATATTTCTCAAGATACTTTAAACCCTCACTGGGCTGAGAAAATGTTTTTTGCAAATCAATATAATCTATTTGAGAACAAAAGCCCTCAACAATACTTAATGCTAAAGGTTCATCGTCAATGGCAATTACTTTAATCATTTAATTTAATTTTTAAATCAACGCAGTACCATCCATTTTTTTCTATACAACTTAACGTGTGTTTTTCTGGGTATAATAAATCTAGTCGTCTTTTTGTAGTAACAATTCCTATACCACTCTTTTCTAAAGTTGCATTATTCTCTGTAACAATTTTATTTTTTACTTGTAAGCGTAATTCAGACTTAATAATAAATATTTGAATACTTATTTCAGAATCTTCTTCGGAATTGACACCATGCTTAAACGCATTTTCAATAAATGGAATGATTAATAGTGGGGAGATTTTTAGCTGATCAGAATCACCTTCCCAACTGCAGCTCAATTTAATAGAAGGTGATAATCTCAGAATTTGCAATTCGATGAAATTGAAAATATATTCTTTTTCTTTTGAAACTAAAACTTCATTGTAATTACTCTCATTCAATACATAACGCATCATGTCGGATAATTTTACTATAGATTCGGCCGTTTTAGAGTTATTATTAAGTGCTAATGAATAAATGCTATTTAATGTATTAAATAAAAAATGTGGGTTTATTTGAGCTTTTAAATAAGCTAATTCTGCATTGGCTTTTTCAACTTCAATCAACTTTAATCGTTCTCTTAATTTTAGTAATAAAGAAAAAACAAAAACTCCCAAAAATTCAAGTAAACGTTGGCTCAACATATTAATAAAGGGTCGTGGAGGTGGCATTAACGTTGAAGTAGAATGTTGAATAAGAAATGGTCTCCATAACTTATGCATTTCTGGAACTATAAAAAATAATAGAAAAGAACATAAAATTAATAGTGTATACACCATATATTTTTTTGAAATATAATAATGAGGAATAAATACATAATAATTAAGGTAGAAAAATAATAATAATAGCAATGTGCTTATAAATGCCCTATGAATGCCAGGGTTATAAAAAAAATTAAAATGTCCAGTTAATTCTGGAGAAAATAAAAATGGTAAACTCAAAAAAAGAATACTACCTAAAACATGAATTAATTTATTTTTACTTTCTTTATCCACCTTTCAAAAGTAAATAAACTATTTGTAGAAAAATAAAAACAGAGGTAAAAGACCCCTTTTTGTAGGTGAATTATACTTTCAATGCTTTCTCAATAGCATTCGTTAATTGAACAAACTCAACAACCGATAATTGCTCTGCTCGTTTGTCTAAATAAATTGAATCCACAGTATGATTACCAACCATCGATTTTACTGAATTACGAATGGTTTTTCTTCGTTGATTAAATGATGCTTTTACTACCTTAAAAAATAAATCTTCATTGCATTCTAAATTTTGAATCGCGTTTCGCGTTAAGCGAATGACTGCTGATTTTACTTTTGGTGGTGGCGTAAATACTTGCTCATGTACCGTAAATAAATAATCTATTTTATAAAACGCTTGCAATAAAACACTTAAGATACCATAGGTTTTAGACCCTGGTTTTTCAGCAATACGCTGAGCTACTTCCTTTTGAAACATACCAACGACATAGTTAATATTGTTTCTGTATTCTAACACCTTAAACATAATTTGCGTTGAAATATTATATGGAAAGTTTCCGATAATATTGTAATGCTTCTGGGCAACTATAGCATTTAAATCAGCTTCTAAAAAATCTTGGAAAGAAATTTTATGAGCAAATTGCGGATATTTTTCTTTTAAAAAATCAATAGACTCTTGATCAATATCAAATGCTCTGAAATTTTCTTTCTCAATTAAATATTGAGTTAAAACACCCGTTCCAGGACCAATTTCAATAACAGCATCCGTAGTTTCGGGTAATGATTTAACTATTTTTTGTGCAATATTTAAATCATGTAAAAAATGCTGACCTAAATGTTTTTTTGCTTTAATGGGCTGACTCAAAATATTAATGGTTTAAGGTTTGGTAATTGATATCTAAAACACGTAGTGAGTGGTGTTTATTAATTCTAATTCGTTTTATAGAAAACTGTTTGATAATTAAACTAGCTGCAATCAATGAAGCACTAGCAACAACAGCTCGTTCGTCAATAATTTTAGCTTGACCATTAGTGATATTATTAAACGTATCCAATAAAATAAATCCTGTTCCTCCAATTAAAAAAAACGAACCGAATAACTTAGCTAAAATGCTTGCGTTTCTTAATTTGATTGATTTTATCTGCGAAATAAAAATTGTGGAATCGTTTTTAAATACAATCATACTATCATTAATAGCTACCATTTTATCAATGCGGTATGTATGCTCACCTTTTAATTTATATTCTATATATGAATTGTTAAACAATTGAACTTTTTTGAATTTATTAAAATGACTGATGTCTATTTCAAGAATTTTTTGAGCATCAGCATTTCTGAAACAACATAACAGCAGTATCCATAAAGTAAATCTCATTAAACGATTTCTAACAATGTTCTAAAAGCAATGTACTTCCCATCATACAATGTTTTCATATCTGCTTGTAAACGTGGAGCCTCTTTTGCCATATAATTTTCAATATCTTCCATTTGATTAAAAGTATATTGCGTAGAAAATGTTTGACCTTCATCATCTACATTTAAAACTTTACACATTTTATATTCAGTAAAATACCCCGTCTCCATAACCATTGGTATATGAATAGTTTTCATCCATTGATGCCATTCGTCGGCTAAATCTTTTTCAATACTTACCGTTACACTATATATATACATGATATTATTTTTTGATTTAAATAAAAAAATCTCAAACAGTGTTGATTGAGATTTTTTTTATTCTAATTATTTTAATTTATTTTTTAAGAAAATGCATTAAATCCAGTGATGTCCATTCCAGTGATTAACAAATGAATATCATGTGTTCCTTCATAAGTAACAACAGATTCTAAATTCATCATATGACGCATGATTGGATATTCTCCTGTAATTCCCATTCCACCGTGTATTTGACGAGCTTCGCGAGCAATTTGCAATGCCATATTCACATTGTTACGTTTTGCCATACTAATTTGTGCAGGTGTAGCACGGTTTTCATTTTTAAGTTGGCCTAAACGAAACGTTAGTAATTGAGCTTTTGTGATTTCAGTAATCATTTCAGCTAATTTTTTTTGCGTTAATTGAAATGCTCCAATTGGTTTTCCAAATTGAATACGTTCTTTACTATAACGCAATGCGCTATCGTAACAATCCATCGCAGCACCAATTACACCCCATGCAATACCAAATCGTGCAGAATTTAAACAACCCAATGGCCCCTTTAAACCTTTAATGTTTGGTAAAATATTTTCTTTAGGAACTAATACATTTGCAAACACTAATTCGCCCGTTGCACTAGCACGTAAACTCCATTTCCCATGAGTTTCTGGTGTTGTAAAACCTGGCATGCCACGCTCTACAATAATACCACGAATTTCTCCTGTTTCATCTTTTGCCCACACTACAGCAATATCCGCAAATGGAGAATTACTAATCCACATTTTTGCGCCATTTAAAATAACGTTTTTGCCGTCGCCTGCATCTTTAAAATTAGTAAGCATTCCGTTTGGATTACTTCCATGGTCAGGTTCTGTTAAACCAAAACAACCCATTAAATCACCAGTTGCTAACTTTGGTAAATATTTTTTCTTTTGCTCTTCACTACCATAAGCATAAATAGGATACATCACTAACGAACTTTGAACAGACGCTGTTGAACGCAAGCCACTATCGCCACGCTCTAACTCTTGCATGATAATTCCGTAAGAGATTTGATCCAATCCTGGTCCGCCATATTCAGCTGGAATGTATGGCCCAAATGCTCCAATTTCAGCTAAACCTTTTATCCATTGTTTTGGAAACGTTGTTGTTTGACAAGCTTCTTCAACGATAGGTGTTACTTCTTTTTTTACCCAAGCTCTTGCTGTATCTCTAATGAGTTTATGTTCATCGCTTAATAGTTCATCCATTAAGTAATAATCGTGTGCTTGAAAATTATCTGATGCCATGTTTGTTGTGTTTTAATTTTATTATTGTAACAATAGTTTCTCTATTTTGTTTTTCCTTAAATGATTTTGTTGCGGTTAATAGTTCAAATCAGTTCTAGGATAAAGGACAAATATACTACTCTCCTATTTATAATTAAAATAATAGTAAATTTATTGCAAATTTTTATCAAAAAAATCATGCGAATTGACATCATTACAGTTCACCCACCATTATTAGAAAGCCCGTTTAACCATAGCATCGTAAAACGTGCCGTTCAAAAACAATTAGTTGATATCAATATCATTGATTTAAGAGCTTATGGATTGCCCCCAAACAAAAAAATTGACGATTACGCATTTGGCGGTGGTGCTGGCATGGTGATGATGATTGAACCGATTGCAAATTGCATCAATGATTTAAAAAAAGAGAGAGTTTATGATGAAATCATCTATATGGCGCCAGATGGAGAGCAGTTAACACAAGCTCATTGCAATCAATTTTCAACGCTCAAAAACATCATTGTATTATGTGGGCATTATAAAGGAATAGATGAACGGATTAGAGAACATATTGTTACCAAAGAAATTTCTATTGGTGATTATGTGTTAAGTGGCGGCGAACTGCCCGCAGCCGTTATGTGCGATGCTATTATTAGATTATTGCCAGGTGTTTTAAATGATGAAACTTCTGCACTTTCAGATTCGTTTCAAGATGGCTTAGTATCTCCTCCTACTTATACAAGGCCGGCAGATTACAATGGATGGACAGTGCCAGAGATATTATTAAGCGGACATAGTAAAAAAATTGATGAATGGAAGCACGAACAATCGATACTGAGAACAAAAATGAAAAGACCTCATTTATAAAACCAACAGTTCACTGTTAATTATTACTTTCAATCATCACATTCTTTCTTATTTTAAAAAGTAACTTCGTTAAACAAAAATTAGCGAAACCGTGGCATCAACAACCTTATCCAAAAAAACACTATCATCGCAAATAACCGTTGTTATTAGTTTAGCATTGGTTTTATTTATGCTCGGACTTCTTGGTTTAATCGTTGTAAATGCAAGGCAACTTTCTAATCATATCAAAGAAAATGTAGGCTTTCAAATTGTTTTGAAAGATACAACAAGCCAAGTTGAATTGGATTTATTAAAACAAGAAATAAACTCTTCGCCATTCACCAAACAATCTGATTTTATTAGTAAGGATGTAGCTGCCAAAAAATTGCAAAAAGATCTGGGAGAAGACTTTATTACTTTTTTAGGATACAATCCCTTATTATCATCTATTGATGTGCGATTAAATTCTGATTATGCTAACATTGATAGCTTAGCTATTTTTGAAAAACAAATTTTACAAAAACATTTTGTAAAAGAAGTTATCTATCATAAAGACATGATTCATCAAGTAAATAGTAATGCAAAAATAATCAGTATTTATATTTTAGTTTTCAGTGGTTTATTGCTCATCATTGCCATTGCATTAATCAATAACACCATTCGTCTTTCTATTTACTCGAAACGTTTTTTAATTAGAACGATGTATTTAGTTGGAGCCACGCAGGGCTTTATTAGAACTCCCTTTATTTTAAAAGGTGTTCGACAAGGTTTGGTTGCAGGAATATTGGCAGGATTTTTACTAGCTGGTTTTTTATTCCTTAGCACATCTTACATTCCTGATTTGTTACAACTACAAAATCCAAACATGCTAGCTCTACTTTTTATTTGCATCATGATTTTAGGTATTTTGATTTCAGGTTTAAGTGCAGCTGTTTCTGTAAGAAAATACCTTCGTTTGAAAACGGATGACTTGTATTTTTAATACCTTACATTAATTCGTATTTACCATTTAAAACTTATTGCCACTATTTAAGAATAAACGAGTTTAAAGAATATAACTCAGTAAATTCCTGTTTGAACATTTTGTTTTGTAACTTCGCCATCTAAAAAAAGTAAATTAGTAAACGTGATAGATAAAAAAAAATACGAAGGTGATTTTGAAATGAAAGCAACAACCTTTCATGGATTGGAAGATGTGTTAGTAAATGAATTATTAAAACTAGGTGCAAAAAATATTGAACCATTTAAGCGTGGTGTTGCTTTTACAGGTGATAAAGGTTTTATGTATAAAGCTAATTTGTGTTTACGCACTGCTTTAAAAGTCTTGGTACCATTATTTTCGTTTCACGCAGATAATGAGCATGAACTGTACGATAACATCAAAAAGTTTGAATGGGAAAAATTACTAGATGCTGACGATACGATAGCTATCAACGCAACCGTTAATTCTGAAATTTTTAATCACTCCTTATATGTTTCTCAAAAAACAAAAGATGCAATCTGTGATCGTTTTGTTGACAAATTTTCTGTTCGCCCAGATGTTGATTTAGATAAACCAACCATTCGCATTTACGTCCACATCTTTAAAAATTTTGTAAATGTCAGTTTAGATAGCAGTGGAGATTCTTTATTTAAACGTGGTTATCGCGTTGATATCGATACAGCTCCAATGAAAGAAGTGTTGGCTGCAGGCATGGTATTATTATCAAATTGGCAACCACATTTACCATTAATTGATGGCATGTGCGGTTCAGGAACATTGGGCATTGAAGCCGCTTTGTTTGCTAATAATATTCCTCCAGGCGTTTTTAGAGAAGAGTTTGGTTTTATGAAATGGCGCGATTATGATAAGGAATTATGGGATACGATTTACACCAGTAGTATCAATCGTATTAAAGACGATATGCCAAATATTATTTCATCAGACATTGAAATTGTTCCTTTAGAAATGGCAAAAAGAAATGGTGCTGTTGCAAAAGTAGATGATGTGATTCAATACGAACACATTTCATTTTTTGACTTAATGCCAACTAAACCGCATGGCACTATATTATTAAATCCTCCCTATGATGAGCGTATCAAAATGGAAGACACCAATGCGTTTTATAAACAAATAGGTGATAAACTTAAAAAAGATTTTGGCGGTTGGACCTGTTGGATTATCACATCTAACATGGAAGCCATGAAATGTATTGGTTTACACCCAAGTAAAAAAATGACTCTATTTAATGCCTCATTAGAATGTAAGTTATTAAAATACGAAATGTATTCAGGCTCGAAAAAAGAATCGAAACAAAGAAAAGAGGAAGTTTAATAAATCATTACCTTTTTACAAACACAAGGTTACAAATTCATTATCCCGTTGTTATTTATTGCTATAGTTAATTAAGCGAGTAACATCTTTTAGTAGTATTGATGTATCAAAAAAATACAAAATGAATACAACAGAAGTAATGATTGTTTTAAACAATGGCGTGAGAAAATACGGAACTATTTTAAATGACTATTTTACAGAAAGCTTACAAGTTAGTGTAGGCACTGACTTAATATTAAATACAAAAATTCAATTAACAAACAGAGTAGAATACATTCCATTGAATGCGATACGCTCTATTGATCAATTCTTAAAATAATTTTTTATTAATATCTATTTTCACCGTAAAAATGTGAGAATAAAGAGATGTAGAAGTATTGCCTATGTTTGTCATCGCGTAATCTAAAGCAAACACTTTATACTTTATGCCTATTCCAATATTTGGTTGTAACGTTGTTACATTTTTATTTAATACTGTTTTAGATTTTTGAATATTACCAATACCACCTCTTACAAAAATAAATTTTTTGTAACCCAACTCTAAGCCTAATGCAGGTTCCATGCTCCACGTATTTGTCTTAATCACCGTATTACGTTTACCATCAAACGTATTAATTAAGTTTAATTCGCTGGCTATGGTTATTTTATCACTCCATGTCATCCAAGTTCTTGTTCCACCGAGAATTAAGCGCGGAACGGTTACCTCAATTGAATTACTTGGGATTTCATTGCCTGTGGCATTAAACGTAGTTTTAACATTGTCTGAAAGTGTATAACTCCATGCGTTAAACGTTCCGGTAATATCTCTTGCCATGGCTGCAAAACGCCATTTTTTATAATCATACATGGCGCCGACATCAATACCGAAACCCCAAGCTCCACCAAACTCACCTAACTTTCTGCGAATAATTTTTGCATTAGATCCAATTTTTATTCCGTTTAATTTAGGAATAGTTCGAGCATAGGATAATAATACGGCTGCATCAACTGCATTAAATGTTTTGATGCGAGAATAATCAATATTGCCATTCACATCAATTAACTCAGTTGTATTAGGAATATTATCAACACCAAAACGTATAAACGTTAATCCGGCAACACTATTACTATCAATGCGCTTCGATGCACCAATGAAATCATATTTAGCAATGCCAGCAAAATATTCTGCATGCATTAATCCTACTTGAAGTTTACTTGTTTGCATTAATAATCCTGCAGGATTCCAATAACCAGCAGTGACATCATTAACTGAAGCTACATTTGCATTAGCCATCGACAAAGCACGCGCTCCTACGCCGACGTTTAAAAACTCATTACTATACTTTGCAATTTGAGCAGTAGAGGTAATGGATATAATTAAAAATAAAAAAAGTAACTGTTTCATATAAAACTTAAATCAGGATAAAAATACAAAAAAAAGCCAAACACCTTAGCTTATTAAAAACGAGGATGACGCTTATTTATTGCGTTGATAAAAAGCCTATTTAACAGCACATAGTTAGATTGAAAATATATTATATTTACACAACGTATGAAACTAAAACAACATATACCTAACGCAATTACTTGCTGTAATTTATTTTGTGGCTGTTTAGCCATTCTATCTGCCTTCGAAAATGATTTAATTCTTTCAGGCTATTTAGTTGGACTAGCTGCCATATTTGATTTTTTTGATGGTTTTGCTGCTAGATTATTACGAGTAACATCAGCCATCGGGAAAGATTTAGATAGCTTAGCAGATATGGTGACGTTTGGACTTGTGCCAGGTGTTGTGATGTACAAACTTCTTTCAAATAGTATAACAACATACAACTTGACTCATGAAAATATTATCCCAGTTGAACTAGCCATTAGTGCGTTTATCATCACTATTTTTTCCGCTATTCGATTAGCAAAATTCAATAATGAC
>JBIISW010000184.1:0-4358 GCA_044340865.1 Bacteroidia bacterium
AATCTAAAAATTTATAAGCACCCTGTTCTTCCAAAACTTTTTGCATCATATAGGCTGTACCTCCACCTGGAACATCTTCATCAAAAAACACCACTCTATTTGTTTTTTTAATTGAATTTAAAATAGAATGATTAATATCGAACGGAAGAAGTGTTTGCACATCAATCAATTCAACAGAAATACCATGTTCATTCAATTGTTTTATTGCCTCTTGAGCAATTCTAATTGACGAGCCATAAGTTACTAAAGTAACATCTGAACCTTCAATGAGTGTTTCAGGCAA
Organism: Bacteroidia bacterium; assembly: GCA_044340865.1. Taxonomy (GTDB): domain Bacteria; phylum Bacteroidota; class Bacteroidia; order B-17B0; family Aurantibacillaceae; genus UBA4416. The sequence goes on from JBIISW010000184.1 coordinate 284, forward strand.
TCCCAACTGAACTTTATATGTACCAATATTTGAAGGCAATTTTTCTTTTAATCGATACCCATTTAATGGTTCAATAACTAAAGCTGGTTCATCGGCTTCTAGTAACAAATTATAAAAACCTGCGGCTTGAGTCATATTTCTAGGTACACACACATTAATTCCTCGGCAAGCGCTCACGATCATTCCCATTGGAGAACCACTATGCCATACACCTTCTAAACGATGACCACGTGTACGAATTATTACAGGCGATTTTTGACGACCTTTAGTTCGCCATTGAAGAGTTGCTAAGTCATCGCTCATTATTTGTAAGGCGTATAATAGATAATCTAAATATTGTATTTCAGCTATAGGACGAAGGCCTCTCATGGCTAAACCTATAGCTTGCCCCATGATGGTTGCTTCGCGAATACCTGTATCAAAAACACGGTGTTCACCATATTTCAATTGTAAACCTTCTAATCCTTGATTTACGCCACCAATTTTACCAGAATCTTCACCAAAAATAAGAACTTCAGGATATTTATTTAAAATGAAATCAAAATTTTCTCTTAATAATTCTCGACCATCAACTAATTTATCATCATGATAAACTGCATCAGCAGAATCGATATTAGCTACTTTTTGATTTGATTGTGAATGTAAATGAGAGCTGTATCTATCTGTATTCTGGTTATTTGCATCATTTAACCAGCTAATTAATTGCTGGCGCGTGTCTGAATTCTCTACTTTTACTAAGCGTAACACTTTTTTTACAGCAACTAAAATATCTTTTCTAATCGGTTCTTTAATTGAACTTAATTCAGTTTTAATGGCATTAATTTTATCAGCATGTATACTTCCTGATAAATCATTAAACAAATTTACAACTTCTGAAAGTTCTGATTTTATTGGTTTTAAATATTCTGACCAAGCAGCCGTTTTAGCATCTCTTACAGATAATTTAGATGTTTCTTCAATTTCATTCAATTCACTTTCTGTTGCAATAGCATTTTCTAAAATCCACTCACGCATTTTTTTAATACAATCAAACTCTGCTTCAAAATGCAAACGTGCCGCATCTTTATAACGCTCATGAGAACCAGAAGTACTATGCCCTTGTGGCTGAGTTACTTCCTCTACATGAACTAAAACTGGAACATGTTGTTCTCTACAAATTGTAATGGCTTTTTCGTATGTTTCACAAAGGTGAGCGTAATCCCATCCTTTTGTTTTTAATATTTCAAATCCATTTCTACCCTCTTCACGCTGAAATCCTTTTAAAATATCAGAAATACTTTCTTTTGTTGTTTGGTATTTTTTTGGAACAGAAATTCCGTGGCCATCATCCCAAACACTCATCAACATTGGCACTTGTAATACACCTGCTGCGTTAATAGTTTCCCAAAATAAACCTTCTGATGTAGATGCATCTCCAATTGTTCCAAATGCAACTTCATTTCCTTTGTCACTAAAGTTTAGAAATTTACCCTGTTGTAATGCTTCATTTTTTTTATAAAAATGTGAAGCATAAGCCAATCCTAATAAACGAGGCATTTGTCCTGCCGTTGGTGAAATATCTGAAGATGAATTTTTTTGATTCATTAAATTTTTAAATGAGCCATCTTCATTTAAGCTATGAGTTCCAAAGTGTCCACCCATTTGTCGGCCTGCACTCATCGGGTCGTGATTAATATCAGTATGTCCATATAAACCAGCAAAATAGTTTTGGATTGACAATTGACCAATCGCCATCATAAACGTTTGGTCGCGATAATAACCACTCCTAAAATCACCATTTCTAAACACTTTTGCCATGGCAACCTGCGCTAACTCCTTGCCATCACCAAAAATACCAAATTTTGCTTTACCAGTTAATACTTCTTTACGTCCTAATAAACTGGTTTGACGACTTTCATTTATTAATTTAAAATCATTTAAAACAATGTGTTTAAAATCTTCAAAATTGAGGCCTTTAGTGGCTGATTTACTTTCTTGTTGCATAGCTATTCTGTAATATACAAATATATATTTTTGGTCCGAATTACGAAACATATTTAGTCTTATTTTTAAATTAAAACACATCAAAAAGCTACGAAAATCAATAAGAAAATGATTAAAATACAAATGTTATATTTGTATACGATTTTTTAAACCAATTATGATAGACATTTTTTTTACATTCTTATTAGTTTTACTGAATGGCTACTTTGTTGCAGCCGAATTTGCCTTAGTGAAAGTTAGATCCTCTCAAATTGATTTATTAGTTCAAAAAGGAAGTAAAAGAGCAAAGTTTACGCAACAGATACTTCAAAAATTAGACGCTTATTTATCTGCTTCTCAATTAGGTATTACATTAGCTAGTTTGGGTTTAGGTGCTTACGGCGAACATGTGATGAGTAAAATTGTAAGTAGAGTATTTATGGACTTAAACATGGTTGTAAACGAACATTTTGTAACTGTTCCAATAGCATTCACCTTAATTACTTTTTTGCATATTACGTTAGGCGAACAAGTTCCAAAAATGTTTGGAATAAAATTTCCGATTGAAACAGCCCTATTTATAGCTTGGCCTTTACGATTATTTTATTTTGTGTTTTCTCCATTTATATGGTTACTCAATAAATCTTCTAATTTTATTTTAAGAATATTAGGTATTAAGAGGGTTGGTGATGATGACGTGCATACCGAAGAGGAACTTAGAATGATTTTAACTGAAAGTGAAGAAGGAGGTGCTATCAAACCAAGTGAAAATGAATTAATACAAAATGTATTTGATTTTGACGACCGGATTGTAAAACAAATCATGGTACCACAAAACCGAATTTCAGCGTTAGATGTTGAATTAGGTAGAACAATTATGATTCAAAAAGTGATAGATGAAGGTTATTCGCGTTTACCGGTATATTTAGGAGATATTGATAATGTCATTGGTGTTGTGCATTCCAAAGATATATTAAAAGCAGTGATTGATAATAAATTTAAAACAATCAGAGATATTATGCGTCCAGCTCATTTTATACCTGAAAGCATGCACGTCAACAATTTATTAAAAGATTTTCAGAAACTTCATGTTCAGATGGCCATTGTTACTAATGAATTTGGTGCAACAGCGGGCGTTGTTACTATGGAAGATATTATTGAAGAGTTAGTTGGAGAAATTCAGGATGAGCATGATGAAGAAAAGCCAAATGTAGAAAAGAAAAGTGAAACTGAATATATTGTAAATGCACATAGTAGTATTGGCGATGTAAATGAAGCTTTACCAATGGCTTTACCCGAAAATTCAAAATATGAAACTGTATCAGGTTTAATAAATTTTTTATGGGGAAGAATTCCTGCAGTTAATGAAAAACGAAAATATGAAGGATATGAAATATCTATTCTGCAGCGCAAAAAACAAACTGTAGAATTAGTTAAACTTCGTATTCTTGAAGCAAATAAAGTAGAATAGAAAAATTTGACTATTTAAAAACTTCACAAACTAATTTTCTCTTAATTTTAGAAATAACCCATTTTTCATAATTTTCAATCATACTGTTTACACTATTTTTACGATCAGTCTTTATGTCCAATATAAAAGATTGAATTTGTTCAAATATTGAATTTAATTCTTTTGGAGAAATAAGTAATGAACTTGAAATTTTAATTAAGGAATTCAAAATTTTAATTTCTAATGGTATTAAAATATTCCTAAAACTATTTTCTCTTAATATTTGTCTAGCCATCGTACTAACAAGAGACATGTTTTTTAATTCATAATGCAAGATTACACTTAAAACTTTGACTCTAAAATAAACTTGTGGCCTGGCACTAAATTCAAAATTATTTAAAATTTGATTATTAAATTTTAAAGCTTTCCGAAATTCTCCAACAAAAATTAATGTCATAGAATGAATATAATTAAAATAAATGGTATGATAAGGTTCAATATCTAATTTAGTTTTAGAAATTTCTTTTTCAAATGCATTAAGTTTCTTTATAGCATCATTAAAATTATTATTAATCAAATAATATTCAATCTCGTGCGTATGACAATGAATGAAAATTCTATTCGCCACAACTTCTTTTCTAATAAAATTATTTTCCGAAAACT
>JBIISW010000154.1:0-5664 GCA_044340865.1 Bacteroidia bacterium
ATTATAGATTGAAATATAATCTAAGGGGTTTTCTAAAGCGTATGTTTTAGATTGATTTAAAAGAGCCATTAAATTTTCTAAATAACTTAACTCTTTAGTTTTATTATTGATAAAATTATAATAGTTAGCATAAATCAAATAATAAAAAGTCTTACCAGTAAATGAAAGTATATTCTTTTCAGATTTAAGTATTGGCTGTTTTAAAATTAAATCAAAGGCTGCAATGGTTTCTTTTTTATTTTGTTGTTCATTGTTAGATTGAAGAATATTACTTTCATAATATAAATCAATAATTCGTTTTAAATCTTGCGTCTTAGTTATAAATTGATCAATTGATTTATTTACTTCTGAAGCCTTATTTAATCCCAAAGAATAGCCACAACATTTTTTCTTCCATGTTAATATATCAATCATTAATTGAAAATTTTCACACGTGTTAGCAAGATTTTCTGCCTTTACAATCAGTTTTAAGCATGATTCATAAAGTCCCTTATGAAATAAAATTTCAATTGAAATGAGTAATTCTTTTAATTCTAAGTTAAATGTTTTAGAATCATGAAACGCATTCAAACTTTTAAGAATCAATTGATATAAATAATTTTTATCAGCAGAAAAATAATCCGTATTCACATTTATTTTTTCCAAATTTTGTTTTATGTGTTTATCATCTTCAACTATAGCCCTATCAAGTTCGTCAAACAATAAAACGTACTTATTTTGTTCACCAATGGTATGTCGCTCTGAAAAAATTTTAAAATATCTTTTTTCCGACATGGTTAAACTTTTTATTACAATAAATGCATTACTATTCTTTTTCATCTTTTAAAAAATAAATGGTTATGAAAATCATGAATGAAAACAAAAATGTGACTTATAACTAAACCAAATTTATCATAAATAATAGATTATTTAAACAAAGTAATCAATTATTTTGGTAAAAAACGGATATCAGACTTCCTAATAAATGGAGTATTTAATAAAAATAACGTGTGATTAAAATTTAATTTCACCGTCTTATTGAATAAAACTAAAGGTTAAATTTTATAGCAAATACTAGAAAATATGCAAAAAATTAGCACTTGTTTTCTTATTTTTTTTAAGAAATAAACGCCTTTAACATAAATAATTTAAAATTAATTAGATGTATTACAACGAAAACACAATAGTATTTTTTAATGGAGATTGGTTAAAATCTAAGGATTTATATGTAAGCCCTTACGCTCAAGTGATGCATTATGGCAGTGGCGTATTTGAGGGAATACGAGCGTATGAAACGCCTGATGGAACAAGGATTTTTAAATCAAAAGAACACTACGAAAGATTGTTATTTTCAGCTAAAAAAATGCATTTAAAAGTTAATTATAATGAAGAACAATTTACACAATTAACATATCAGCTTTTAGAAAAAAATAATCTAAGTAACGCTTATATCCGACCACTTATTTTTGCAGGAACTAATATGTCTTTAACTCCTACTGATGAAGTACATATTCTCTTATGTGCATGGGAATGGGGAAAATATCTTGGAACTAACTTACTAAATGTTATGATATCAACATACCAGCGGCCAAATCCTAAATCGTGTCATGTTGATGCTAAAGTTACCGGACATTATGTAAATTCAATATTAGCCACAACGGAAGCCAAAAATAGTGGTTTTGATGAGGCATTACTATTAGATGCAAATGGATATGTAGCTGAAGGTCCTGGAGCCAATTTCTTTTTTGAAAAAAATGATGTTCTTTACACTCCGCCATTAGGAAATATTTTACCTGGAATTACACGTGCCACAATATTTGAATTGTGTGAAGAATTAGGATTCAAGGTTGTGGAAAAATATTTTACTCCTGAAGAAATCAAAGGTGCAGATAGCGCTTTCTTTACCGGTACTGCGGCAGAAGTTGCTGGAATAGAATCCATTGATAAAGTACCGTTTAAATTAAAATGGGAAGATTCAATAGGATGCATGCTTCAAGCAAAATACACTCGTCGTGTTGCTTTCAACGAATACGGTAATTTTTCTTTAGTATAATCATTAAATTCTTTTATTCGGCTCTTTCATCAAATCTTAAACGAAGAGCAAAAATGTATAAAATATCAACCATGGAATTAAATCGCTACAGTAAAACAGTTACTTCTGATGAATCACAACCTGCTTCTCAGGCTATGCTTTATGGAATAGGTTTAACAGATGAAGATATGAAAAAACCACAAGTTGGAATTGCTTCTACCTGGTATGAAGGTAATACATGTAACATGCACTTAAACAGTTTATCTGAACTTGTAAAAGAAGGTGTTCGCAAAAGCGATATGGTTGGTTTACAATTTAATACTATTGGAATTAGCGATGGTATAACCAATGGAACTGAAGGCATGCGTTATTCATTAGTTTCTAGAGAAATCATTGCAGATTCTGTTGAATCAGTTACTGCTGCTCATTACTACGATGGTTTAATAACTATTGCAGGTTGTGACAAAAACATGCCAGGTGTAGCAATGGCAATGATACGTGTCAATCGACCATCTATAATGGTCTATGGAGGAACTATTGCTTCTGGAAACTATAAAGGAAAAAAATTGAATATTGTTTCTGCGTTTGAAGCATTGGGAGAAAAATACGCAGGAACAATAAGTGAAGAAGATTTTAAAGGTGTGATAAAAAATGCTTGCCCAGGTGCTGGAGCATGCGGTGGGATGTATACAGCAAATACAATGGCTTCAGCAATTGAGGCGCTAGGTTTAAGTTTACCTTATAGTTCTTCAAATCCTGCTTTAAGTAAGCAAAAAAAAGAGGAATGTTTAAATACCGGTGAATATTTAAAATTGCTTTTAGAAAAGGACATCAAACCATCAGACATACTAACAAAAAAATCTTTTGAAAATGCCTTTACTGTTGTTGTTACATTAGGTGGTTCTACAAATGCTGTATTGCATTTACTTGGGATGGCTAAAACAGCTAATATAGATTTTACATTAAAAGACATTACCAGAATAAATAATGCTACACCTTTACTAGCCAATTTAAAACCAAGTGGTAAATTTTTAATGGAAGATGTTTTTGCTATTGGTGGTGTGCCAGCCTTAATGAAATACTTATTGGAAAAGGGTTTGCTCCACGGAGATTGCTTAACCGTTACGGGGCAAACTATCAAAGAAAATGCCGAAAGTATTATAGGACTAAGAGAAGGGCAAGAAGTTATAATGCCAATAAATAATCCTATTAAATCTTCTGGACATTTAAGAGTATTATACGGGAATTTGGCACCAGAAGGCTCTGTAGCAAAAATAACAGGCAAAGAAGGCGAGATATTTGAAGGAAAAGCCATCGTGTTTGATAACGAATTTGATTGTATTGCTGGCATTCGATCAGGGAAAGTAATAGCTGGACATGTTATTGTGATAAGATATGAAGGCCCGAAAGGCGGACCAGGAATGCCTGAAATGCTAAAACCTACTTCTGCTTTAATTGGTGCTGGTTTGGGTGGTAGTGTGGCATTAATAACAGATGGCAGATTCTCGGGTGGAACGCATGGATTTGTTGTTGGCCATATAAGTCCAGAAGCATTTGATGGTGGACCCATTTCATTAATAAATGATGGCGACATTATAAAAATCGATGCTATAACAAATAAAATTGATGTGCTGATATCTAATGAAGAATTAGCAGCTCGCAAAAAACAATGGAAACAGCCCGAACTTAAAATAAAATTTGGCGTTTTATACAAATACACAAAACAAGTAAGCTCAGCTAGCTTAGGCTGCGTAACAGATTTATACCAATGAAAAAACACTCAAAATATAATACAGAAGTAACAGGAGCAGAAGCCTTAATATTAGCTTTGCTCGACGAACAAGTTACCGATGTTTTTGGATATCCGGGTGGTGCAATAATGCCAGTATATGATGCACTTTATGATTATAAAAAAGAACTAACACATTATTTAGTTCGACACGAACAAGGTGCCGTTCATGCTGCTCAAGGATACGCAAGAGTTTCAGGAAGAACAGGAGTGGCTATTGCAACATCAGGTCCAGGAGCTACCAATTTAATTACAGGAATTGCAGATGCTCAAATTGATTCTACACCAATAGTCTGCATTACAGGACAAGTACATTCTCATTTATTAGGTACAGATGCTTTTCAAGAGACAGATGTAGTTGGAATTTCAATGCCTGTTACCAAATGGAATATTCAAGTTACAAAAGCCGAAGACATTGCACCTGCTATTGCTAAAGCGTTCTATATAGCTGGTTCAGGTCGCCCAGGACCAGTTTTAGTTGATATAACAAAAGACGCACAGTTTGGAAATACAATTTATAATTATGAAAAATGTGAAAGTATTCGTAGTTATTTTCCTAGTCAAAAAGTAAATGAAGAGCAAGTTACTAAAGCAGCAGAATTAATTAATGAAGCAAAACGTCCTTATATATTATGCGGACACGGTGTATCACTTTCAGGTGCAGAAAAAGAATTGCTAGCTTTCGCCGAAAAAGCAAATATACCAGTTGCTTCAACTTTGTTAGGATTAGGTGCTTTCCCTCCACAACATCCACTATATGTTGGTTATTTAGGAATGCACGGAAATTATGGACCAAATGTATTAACAAACGAATGCGATTTATTAATTGCTATAGGAATGCGTTTTGATGATCGTGTAACAGGTAATGTTGCAAAATATGCGAAGCAAGCTAAGGTTGTTCATTTCGAAATAGATCCTTCTGAGGTTAATAAAATTATACCTGCAAATGTTGCCATTTTAGGCGATGCAAAAGAAGCGTTACAATTATTATTACCAAAAATAAAAGAAACAAAACATTCCGATTGGTTAAAACGTTTTTCAGACTGTAATACTATCGAATTTGATAAAGTCATAAAAGAAGCCATTAATCCAACATCAGATAAATTAAAAATGGCTGAAGTCATTAATAAACTTCATAAAATTAGCAAAGGTAATTCTATCATAGTTACAGATGTTGGACAACATCAAATGATTACCTCACGTTATTATAAATGCAACATCCCTAATTATTTTATAACCTCAGGGGGATTGGGCACAATGGGATTTGGACTTCCGGCTGCCATAGGTGCTAAAGTTGCATGTCCAAATGTAGAAGTGGTAACGGTTTTAGGTGATGGTGGTTTTCAAATGACTATTCAAGAATTAGGAACTATTATGCAAAGTGATATTGCAGTTAAAATTTTAGTGCTTAATAATAACTTTTTAGGAATGGTTCGTCAATGGCAACAATTGTTTTTTGATAGGCGATATTCTTTTACTGAAATGAAAAATCCAGATTTTATTGCAATTGCTAATGGATATAACATTAAAGGTAAAAAGGTTACTGAGCGCAAAGACCTGGAGCAAGCTTTAAAAGAAATGTATGCATCAAAAGAATCTTACATCTTGGATGTTGTAGTTGAAAATGAAGAAAATGTATTTCCTATGGTTGCTACTGGCGCAAGTGTGGCTGAAATACGTTTAGAGTAATAATAATAGCTTAATGATTTTTTTTACAAAACAACAAAATGAATACAACCTATTCCATATCCATATTCACCGAAGATATCATTGGATTACTATCTAGAGTAACAATTATATTTACTCGCCGACATATCAATATCGAAAGTATTACAGCTAGCGAAAGTGAAATAAAGGGAATTTA
>JBIISW010000243.1:0-2780 GCA_044340865.1 Bacteroidia bacterium
GTTACAAAAACACCAATTGCGATGTAACCGATTAGCGAACTTAAAAAACTGCGAATTTCTTTAATTAATAAGGTAAACATATATACTTCAAAAATAGTAATAGATTTGATATTTTAAACATCAAAATAATAACTTCTAAAAAAAATTAAATGTAAATTTATGCCTATTATCAAACTATGAGGTTTTTTGTGCAATTTTTTTCTTATGTATTTCATCCATTATTGATGGTAACCTATTTTTGCTTACTCATTTTTTTTGGAATGAATGAAAGTATGTTTTATGTCTTTACTCCCATTAAGGTAAAAGTTATTCTTACAATTATTGTTTTTGTATTTACATTTTTAATTCCACTACTTAATTTATTTATTTTAGTCAAGTTAAAATACGTTTCATCTTTGCATATTGAAGAACGAACACAACGAACATTTCCCTTACTAGCAACCGCTTTTTGTTATTTTGGATTGTATTATATGTTATCAGACTTTTCTATTTGGCCCTTTTTTAAACTCTTTATTTTAGCATCATCGATTAGTATTTTGGTTGCCTCTATTATAAATTATTGGTGGCAGATTAGTACTCACATGATTGGTATTGGTGGTATTACGGGCGTTTTAATCATCATTGGTATATATATGCAACTTCCTATTTTAAATATCCTGTCGATTAGTTTTGTAATCGCAGGCATCGTTGGTTTTTCTCGTTTAAAATTAAGTGCTCATAATTCGAGTCAAATTTATGTTGGATTTTTAGTAGGTATAAGTATTCAAACGATACTATTTTATTTAGCTCATCAAACCCAACTTTTATGAATTTAATAACTGGCGCAACTGGAACCATTGGAGCACATGTTGCTTTGAAGTTATTGTTAGATAATAAACCTGTTACTTGTATAAAGCGAGCTAATAGCGATATTAACAGAACAAAAAAATTGTTTTCCTATTATACGAATGATTCCGAACTATTGTTTCAGCGTATCAAGTGGATTGATGCTGATGTATGCGATATTTATTCACTGTTAGATGCTTTTGATGGCATTGAGGTTGTTTATCACTGTGCAGGATTTGTTACATTCGATAAATCAAAAGAAATAGAATTATTTAAGATCAATGTTGTTGGAACAGCAAATGTGGTGAATGCCTGCATAGAAAAAAAAGTGAGTGCACTGTGTCATGTAAGTTCAATAGCGGCAATAAATAATCCAGATATTGTAAATGATATTTCTGAAACTGTTTACTGGAAATCAAGTCCCCATGTTGGCAATTACGCTATCAGTAAATACAATGGCGAACGTGAAGTTTGGCGTGGTATTGAAGAAGGATTGAATGCTGTTATTGTAAATCCTGGTATTGTTTTAGCTCCTGGATTTTGGAATCAAAGTTCAGGCAAGTTGTTTATGGCTTGTAGTAAAGGCATGTTATTTTACACGAGCGGAAAATGTGCTTTTGTTGATGTACAAGATGTAGCAACTTGCATGATTGAATTAATAGAAAAAAAACAATTTAATAATCGATTTATTTTATCTGAAAACAATTACACATTTAAAGAAGTATTGAGTAAAATACATATTGAATTTAAGCAAACTCCACCACGTTTTTTAGCAACCAAATACTTATTATTTGCTGTTAGTTTCTTGGAGTCACTATTTCGAATGTTTGTTAAAAAGGAAGCTATGCTTTCAATGGAAGGTGCTCGTTCTAGCATGACAACGAATACGTATTCAAATCAAAAAATTAAATCTACTATTCATTATTCATTTAAATCGATTGATTCGAGTATCGCATTTATTTGTGGATGTTTTAATAAAGATAAAGTAAAATGAAAGTAAAATTAATGTATTCGGTATTTATCATTGTAGTGACTGCATTTGTATTGAGTATGTGCTCAACATCTCATTCTGTTAATAATGTTAATGAGAAAAAAAGTACATCTGCTATTCCAGTTATAGATAATAAAGCTGCTAACTACAATGAAGCGGCTACTATAAATTATATTCCTGATTCCATTGCTGAGATGACAATAAATTTGGTTGGTGATTTAATGTGTCATTTGCCGCAAACTAAGAATGCTCAAACAGGTTCCGACACGTATGATTTTAAACCTAGTTTTGAATATATAAAACCCTTTTTACAACAGGCTGATTTAACTATCGGGAATTTAGAGACGACGTTTGCAGGAACAAATCAACCATACGCTGGTTATCCTGCATTTAATTCGCCAGATGCTTATTGTGAAGCATTGAAAGATGCTGGGTTTGATTTTTTAGTAACAGCCAATAATCATAGCATGGATACACGCGAATCAGGTTTATTAAGAACAATTGAAATCATTAAAAAAAATAACTTAGGATATGCTGGCACATATATCAGTGAGAAAGATATGGACTCCATAAGAATCATAACGATTAATGGAATAAGGTTAGGTATTTTAAATTTTACTTACGGCACCAATGGTGCTTATCCTTCTGCTGATAATCGCTATATGTTAAGCCTCATCGATTCAGTTGAAGTTACTCATTCGATTTTAGCTGCTAAGCAAAAAGGTGCAGATGTTGTTTTGGTTTTTTATCACATGGGAACTGAGAATATTTCAGAGCCTAATGCCTCACAAAAAAACGCTGTTAAATATGCTATGGATGCTGGTGCAAATTTAATTATTGGCGCTCACCCACATGTTGTTGGTCCAACAACGATGCAGTATTCCAAAGCTATCAACGATAGTGTTTTTATTGCGTATTCTTTGGGTAATTTTTTGTCTAATCAATATTGGCGATATACAGATGC
>JBIISW010000095.1:0-10011 GCA_044340865.1 Bacteroidia bacterium
TTCTGTTAGTGATTTAACTACGCCTATTTTTCCATTAAAAAACAGTTGCTTGCCCGAACTGTCATTTTTGATAAACATGATTTGACTACCAACTTTTAGTTCCAAGATTTCTTCAAGCGGATACGTGTGTTCTTTGAATTCACCTTCTATAATTGCTTTGTAAAAAAAAGATTTTCCTGTTAAGGCATTTAACGCATCTTTATTTAATGCATCTGCTTTATGGTTATGTGTTGTGAGCGTAATCGTGTTTAATGCGGTAGATGGATTAAAATTTGGCTTGTAAAATGAATTTAATAATTCGTTATCTGCTTGAGTAATTTTATTGTTTCTAAGATTGTTTAATAAATTAATAAATCTTGAATCTGATTGGCGATAAATTTTATCTAATTCAATGTAAATAGGTTTATTGTTTTTCAAAACTTGTGCATCAAAGAAATAAACACTGTTATAATATTGCTTTAGAATATGCCATTCGTCATCCTTTACAACAGGCGGTAATTGCATTAAATCGCCAATAAACAAGACTTGTGCACCTCCAAAGGCTTTACTGTTTTCTCGTTTAATATATTTTAAAACCAAATCAATGCCATCTAATAAATCAGCTCTCAACATGCTTACTTCATCAATGATAATAAGCTCAACTTCACGTAATAATTTTCGTTTACGTTCACCCATTTGCATGCTTTTTACAACAGAAATAGGTGTATTTATTTTTACAAATGCATTGTTTGATTGGGCATTATTATCAGGAACAAACATGCCAAACGGCAATTGAAATTGTGAGTGTATGGTAACACCTCCTGCGTTAATTGCAGCTATTCCTGTCGGTGCAACAATGATGGCGTTTTTGTGAGTGTGTTCAATAACTGACCTTAAGAATGTTGTTTTTCCTGTTCCAGCCTTACCTGTTAAAAAAACGGATTTATTAGTTTGATTGATGCATTGCGCTGCAAGTTCGGCTGGACTTAATTGTTTGGATGTAGAGTTCATGAGGTTAGGTAAATTTAATGTTTTTAATAAAATATATAACTCTATTTTTGTTAAATAATTAATATTTAGTATCTTTCTTTCCTAAGCTATTAAAGTAATTTAAATTTAAATATGAGTGAGCGAATACTGAGAGCCTTGATGCAAATGTTTTCCATTATTGCTAAGATTGATGGAATAAGTAATACAGGCCGTTTAATTGTTGAATCCTTTTTAAATCAGCAATTAAATAAAGAACAGGTTGAAAAATATTTAGAAATATTCGATCATTTTTTAGAAATACAACATGCTAGTACCAAGAAAAAAGATGGCACAGCAAAACGAACGTCATTAAATTCTGTTAAAGTATTACGTATTTGTACACAAATTAATAAGGAGTTAGAGCAAGTTCAAAAGATTATTGTATTAATTCGATTACTAGAATTTATTAATTCTTCAGATGAAATTTCAGAACAAGAAAACGAATTTGTAATTACTGTTGCCGAAACATTTAATATTTCACATCAAGAATACAATCAATTAAAGGAGTTTATTGAAGATAAAGTTGAGTACATTCCTAATGATGCGCACATTCTTGTCATCAATAATAAAGATAGTGGCTATGAAAATGAATGTAAGCATATTTATTGCGCACCTTTAATGAATGATATTCGTGTTTTAAAAATTAGCAGTGTAAACATGTATGCATTGCGCATTTACGGTAACATTGAATTACAGCTAAACGGACAAGGTATTTCTAAAGGAAGAATACACATTTTAACTCCAGGTTCTTCATTAAGAAATAGTAAAATTAACCCAATTTATTACAGTGATATTATTGGTCGTTTTTTAGAAGATAAGACAAAAGCACGTATTTCTTTTGAAGCAAAGAATATTGATTACAAATTTAAAGGAGGTAAATTAGGATTAAGAAATATTAATATTGCTGAAGAAAGTGGGAAGTTAATTGGCATTATGGGCGGTTCTGGCGCAGGGAAGTCAACTTTACTCAATGTTTTAAATGGTACTGAAGCTCCTTGTAATGGTGAGGTATTAATCAATGGCATAAATATTCACAAAAATCCAAAAGCGATTATTGGAGTTATTGGACATGTTAGTCAAGATGATTTACTCATTGAAGAATTAACTGTTTTTCAAAATTTATTTTATAATGCAAAACTATGCTTCGGAAATTTAACCGATGAGGCTATAACGCAAAATTGTTTGGTGTTGTTGTCTAATTTAGGTTTATTAGAAATTAAAGATTTAAAAGTTGGTTCGCCTTTAGAAAAAACAATTTCTGGTGGTCAAAGAAAACGCTTGAATATAGGATTAGAGCTAATCAGAGAACCTTCTGTTTTATACCTTGATGAACCCACTTCTGGTTTATCCTCAAGAGATTCAGAAAATATTATGGATCTTTTGAAAGAACTATCTTTAAAAGGAAAGTTAATTTTTGTGGTCATTCATCAACCATCATCAGATATTTTTAAAATGTTTGATAAGCTTAAAATTTTAGATGTTGGTGGATACCCGATTTATTATGGGAATCCAATTGATGCTGTTTCATACTTTAAAAAGATAGTAGAACATGTAAACTCAGATGAAAGTGAATGTTGGCATTGTGGTAATGTCAATCCTGAACTTATTTTTAATATTATTGAAAGTAAAGTATTAGATGAATACGGCAATTTAACGAGAACCAGAAAAAACAGCCCAGAAGAGTGGAATAAAAATTATGTTGAAAATATAGAATCAACTATTTCAAAAATTAAGCATCAAGATAAAATTCCAGATGCTATTTTTAAAATTCCAAATACTATAAAACAGTTTAATGTTTTTTTAACCCGCGATGTGATTAGTAAATTTACTAATACACAATATTTACTGATTAATTTTTTAGAGGCACCGCTTTTAGCTTTAATTCTAGCCTATCTTGTTCGATTCTTTAGTGCTGATGCTGAAAATTTAAAAGGATATATTTATAGAGATAATGAAAATATCCCTGCTTATATTTTTATGGCGGTGGTTGTTGCATTATTTATTGGATTAACTGTTTCTGCTGAAGAAATAATTAGAGATCGAAAAATTCGAAAACGAGAAACGTTTTTAAATTTAAGTAAAGGCAGCTATTTATGGAGTAAAATTGTGATTATGTTTGTGTTATCAGCTATACAAACTTTAACTTTCGTAGTAATTGCTAATTCAATTTTAGGTATCAAAGGTATGTATACCGATTATTGGTTGGTATTATTTTCAGCATCTTGTTTTGCAAATATGTTAGGATTAAATATTTCGAGCGCATTTAATAGTGCTGTTACCATTTATATTTCGATTCCATTTTTAATTATACCTCAATTATTATTAGCTGGTGTTGTGGTAAAGTTTGATAAATTAAATCCTGATTTAGCAAAACAAGGAGGCGTTCCTGTTGTAGGCGAAATGATGACTAGTCGTTGGGCTTTTGAAGCCTTAGCGGTTAATCAATTTAAGAATAACCGTTACGAAAAACAGTATTATAAATTTGATAAAGCGATTAGTATTGCTGATTATAAAAATAATTATTGGGTAAATGCCATTGAAAATAAAATGACAAAAGTAATTAATGAACAAAAAGAATTTTTGAAAAAAGATGCTTCTGCTCAAGACTTATTATTAATTAAAACAGCTTTGTTAAAAGAACAAGCCTTTCTGAAAAACAAGTATGTGTTTGCCGATATCAATAAATTGAATACGACCGATTTCAACGAAGAAGTTCGAAATTCATTAAACGCATTTCTTTATGAAAAAATAAAGGAACATTATATTAATTATGGCAATAAAGCAAGAGCTGGAAAAGATGCGTTAACTCAGAGTATTATTAGTAAAATTGGCCAAGATGCTTTTATAAAATTGGCGGATGATTACGAAAATGAAAGCTTAAAAAACTTTGTTGAAAATAAAAATGATTTAAGTCCATTAAAATGTATTGAAGTGGATGGAAAATTAATTCAGCGAGCTGATCCTATTTTTTTAGATCCAACAGAATCAAATGTTGGTTCAGCCCATTTTTGTGCTCCAAACAAATTAGTTATGGGTAAACTCATTCCAACCTATTGGTTTAATATCGGTATTATATGGTTGATGAGTATTAGTTTAATTATTATGCTTTATTTTGATGTGTTTAAGCGTGTTTTAGATTTGGCAGGAAATAGCATTAGTTTTAAGAAAAAATACTAATTCTCTTCTTTTGTATCATATACAGTTGCAAAGCTAAATAATATGATGAGAGCAGACATGATAGCACCAACTTTGTATTCTTGCCTTTCATAACAAATATAAGCTCCTGCCATCCAAAAAATGATAGCAATGATATACATTATTTTAATGGTTTTTTCCATGAATTAGTTCTAGTGTTATGATAGTTATGATTTTATTTTAGGATTGATTTGGTATTCAAATTCTTCAAGTTCATTTTTGAGATTGAGTAAGTAAATAACTTGATTTAGTTTTTCCTTTTTAAATCGAAAGTGATGGACTATACTTGATACGCCAAGTATGCTAAATAAGAGGATTAATTTACTAGAATCATTATTTGAATAAAAAATAATACCCGAAGATTTTAGAATTAAGAAAAACAAAAAAAGTATCACACTAAATATTAAGCTTGATAAGGTAAGCTTATAGTAATAATTTGTTTTTTTTAGTTCAGTAATAACCCATTCTTTTTCTACTAGATTATTATCATAAATATTAAATTTTTTTGAAGTCGACTCTTCAATCGTTAATTTTATTTTCTCGTCAATTTTATGTTCTATAACATGTATGCTCATTTTAATAATTTTATTTTATTAAGCTCCAAAGTTAATCGTTTAATTGCTATATTTTACATTCTAATATGTTAAAAAAATCGACAAATTTCATTTTTTTATTTTTTTGATATTTTGTTAGTTGTATTTTTTCATTTAAATTCAATTTACATGGATTAGTTTATCTAGTATCATTATTCTTTCAGTATTGCAGTAAGCATTTATTATATTTGCCTAAATATTTATACTGTTATGGATTTAGAATTTAATAAAAACGACGATAAAATGCGTTTACTCATTTCGCAAATGAATCAACGCTTACAAAAAATATATGAAGGTGGAGGTAAAAAGCGAATCGAAAAATTGCACGAACAAGGAAAAATGTCGGCACGTGAACGTATTGATTTTTTATTAGATAAGGATACACCTCGATTTGAAATGGGTGCATTTGCAGGTTATGAAATGTATGCTGAACATGGCGGTTGTCCTGGTGGAGGTGTTGTAATTGTTATTGGATATGTGAGTGGAAAACAATGTATTGTAGTAGCAAATGACGCCACTGTAAAAGCAGGTGCTTGGTTTCCAATTACTGGTAAAAAGAATTTAAGAGCGCAAGAAATTGCCATGGAAAACCGTTTACCAATTATTTATTTAGTTGATAGTGCTGGAGTTTATTTGCCTTTACAAGATGAAATTTTTCCTGATAAAGAACACTTTGGTCGTATTTTTAGAAACAATGCAGTGATGAGTGGAATGGGTATTTTACAAATATCTGCAGTGATGGGAAGTTGTGTGGCTGGTGGTGCTTATTTACCTATTATGAGTGATGAAGCTATGATTGTAGACAAAACAGGTTCTATATTTTTAGCTGGAAGTTATTTGGTTAAAGCGGCTATTGGTGAAACCATCGATAATGAAACGCTTGGTGGCGCAACCACACATTGTGAAATCAGTGGTGTTACGGATTATAAATGTAAAGATGATGCAGATTGTTTGACACGTATTCGTAATATCATGAGTAAAGTAGGGGATTATGATAAAGCTGGTTTTAATAGAGAATCGCCTGTTCTTCCCAAAAAAGATCCTAAAGAAATGTATGGGATTTTGAATGATAAGCAATATGAAATGCGCGAAATTATTGAACGCCTTGTTGATAATGGTGAACACGAAGAATATAAAGAGTTATACGGTCAGTCAATTGTTTGCACCTATGCACGCATTGATGGTTGGGCTGTTGGTATTGTTGCCAATCAGCGCAAAGTGGTGAAAAGTAAAAAAGGTGAAATGCAATTTGGTGGCGTAATTTATAGCGATAGTGCGGATAAGGCTGCTCGTTTCATTATGAATTGTAATCAAAAGAAAATTCCTTTAGTATTTTTACAAGATGCTACAGGCTTTATGGTAGGCTCTAGAAGCGAGCAAGGTGGAATTATTAAAGACGGCGCTAAATTAGTTAATGCAATGGCTAATTCAGTGGTTCCAAAGTTTACAATTATTTTAGGAAATAGTTATGGTGCTGCAAATTATGCCATGTGTGGTAAAGCCTACGATCCACGCTTAATTGTGGGTTGGCCAACAGCCCAAGTAGCGGTTATGGGTGGAGCACAAGCTGCAAAGGTTTTAGTGCAAATTGAAGTAGCTAGTTTAAAAGCAAAAGGCGAAGAAATTACTCCAGAAAAAGAAGCTGAATTGTATAATAAAACCAAAGATAGATACGATGCTCAAACAACGCCTTATTACGCAGCAAGTAGAATTTGGTTAGATGCTATCATTGATCCATTAGACACGCGTAAAGTAATCAGTATGGGTATTGAAGCAGCCAATCATTCGCCTATTACAAAACAATATAATGTGGGTATGTTACAAACCTAGTCCGTAATAATTTTAAGAATATTTAAAATAAAAAAAGGCTTGTTATTATTGATGCTAACGTCTTACAGCTGCAAGAAGTTGGCGATTTCGGAGACGAAAACTGTCTGCCATCACCGAACTAGATACGAAGCACAACGCTACATTTAACTACTGAACCGCCAATTTTTTTAGCTGCTAGCATTTTTCACAAGGTTTCGCAAATCATTAAATCTACTTCTTGTTTATATGCCTTTTTACGGAGGTCGTTGAGGGCTTTAAATTCTTCACTTGCTATCATATCTTTAATAGACTGTACCGAAGGAAATTCAAAAACGGCAATTGCTTTTATACCACCTTGTCCCATTACTTGCTCATTTATTTTCCAACGTTGCATTCCATTTCCACCAAACTTGGTAAAAATTACAATGATTTTAGAAATATAGGATTGAAAACTTTCTAAATCGTCTGTGTTTGGTATGGCGTTAATTATTAAGAATGTTTTATTTTCGGTCACCTCTATTTATTTAAGTTTTTCTTCACTTCCAATAATTTCACTTCTTTAATTGGCAAAACTGTCTTTTCTGTCACTCTGATACCTGTTTCCGAATAATATTTATAGCCTGCAAGAATTGAAGCCCAAGTTTTTGTGAATTTCTTGCGTCCCATCATTGCGTTCATCATTCCAAACATTCTGTTTTTCATAGAATAGTTTAAAGTAGAAGTCAGAATAGTTTTGTCTCCTTTAGCTGTTAGTCTAAAGTCGCCTCCCATTGTCTGAATACCTTGTACTTTATAAATGGTATAGGCATTAAATTTTTGGTAATGCTCTGATTCGTTCCAAATTAGATTTTCTTCTTCCAAAATTGCTCCTTTAAAAGTTTTGGACATTATCATATGTCTTTTTACACCAACTCCTTCTTTTGCTGTTGAAATAACATAAGAAGTGTCCACAGTTGGGCTGTTTTTATAAATGCCACCAACATCTTTGAAATTTTGCCATACCTTTTCAATAGGTGCGTTAACTTCTACTTCCATTGTAATTTCCGTGGCACTTCTGCCTAACTTTACTGTTTGTGCAAAAATTGAATTCACAGTGCAAACTCCAATTAATATCAATACTATTTTTTTCATTTTTTTAGTTTAATTTTTTAACAATTGATGTGTTTAATTTTGTTTTTTCGTTCACAATAGTTCCTGTTTCGATATACAGCTTGTGTCCTGCCATTATGCCATCTAATAATTTGGCATTCATATTTTTCATTATCAGGCTGTTCATTACATCGAAAAATCCGTTTTTCATAGAGTAAGCCATTGTGCTTGATAATATGGTTTTATCGCCATTTTGTCTTATCGCCAAGTCTAACGCCATTGTATCAATTCCTGGCATTTTTTTAAGTTCTGCTACTTCAATTTTGATATTTTTTCCTTCATTCCATTCTGTTACTTTTTCTTCTGCACTTGCACCCATCATAGTAAAATCGCAATGTCGGGTTGCTCCAACTCCTTCTTTTTGGGTAGAAGTAATAAATGATTTACTTACCGCAGGATGTCCGTGGCAAATGTTACCAAAGTCTGCTAATGCTTTCCAAACTTTGTCTTTTGATTGATTAATTTCAATCTCTCTTTTGATTGTGGTTATTTTTCCCATTTTTATTTATTTGTTTTTAAATTATTGAATAAAAGTTTGATTGTGTTGATGCTTTGTTGATAGTCTTTAGAGCTTTTGGCTCTGGTAAGAGAACCGTAAAACGTAGAATGAAAAAGTTCTGTAATTTGTCTGGCGTTCCATTCAGAATTTAATTCATTATTTTGTTGAGCTTCCTTAACTGTCGGTTCTATGGCATCTATGAATTCATCAAAGGCTTGTGTAGAAGCTAATCCAACTTTCTCATTTGCAGACCCTAATTCAGACATAATGTTATTGATAAAACACCCCATAAAATTTACTTTGGGCTGAACTTCAAGCATAGTGATATAAAATTGAAGTAATCGTTCATAAGCAGATTGTTCAGTATTTGTTTTAAGTTGGTTTTTTATTCTGTTCACATTATTTTTTGCATAAAGTAAAATGGCTTCAATTAGAAATTGCTCTTTACTTTTAAATGCGTTATAAAAAGCCCCTTTGGTCATTCCTGTTACTTTACATATCTCATCAATACCAAGGCTGTTATAGCCTTTGTTGCAAAACATACCAAGCCCTGTTTTTAATACATTTTCTCTGTCGTGTTTTATATTCATTTTTGAACTTTGATTAATTCACGGTGCAAAGATAAATAAACAGAACGGTCTGTACAAATAAAAGTGCGATTATTTTTTGATTTGAGATTTAGCTTAGGTTTTTAGAGATCTTGTGGGGTCTGCTATGCTTGCAGCTAACGTTTTGGAGCTAAATTCCCGTTTGGATTTTGAAACTTTGTCTACCGAAATGTTACTAACAAAGCTATAATATTATTGGACATTTGCAAAGCATAAATAATTTCCTTTCGCGGGAGCGACTGCTTTTGCAAAAGCTGAAGCCGAATGCCCAAATGGGATTTAGGTCGGGTTATAAGTAGTAGCGTTTAATTGCTAAAAACCATTTAATTGTCTGTCAATTTACGTTTTGATTTGGTTACAAAATAATACGACCAAAATACTATTGCAGTTGTCGGAATATAAAATATGTACCAACCAACATGATAATAGAATGTTAGAAACCGAAGTTGTATGAAAAACGAAAAAGGGTCAAATAAAAAATCACCACTTATGTAATTGTATTTTATATGTAAATTAAATATTATTAATGACACAATCCAAACCCATTTATATCTAAGCTCTATGTAACAAATGATTATTAAAGTAAAAGCGTTAAAAATTAATATTACAAGATTCACGTATTTCAATATTTTGGTGAAGTTATTTTCTTCTATTGTTTCTGAATAAGTGTTTACAGGTTGCATTTCAATCACTAAAGTAGTGTCTTGTAATTTGTCCTCTTTAGTGAGATTCAAATAATTTGTTCTATACCCTTTTTTATATGTGATTATTTCCAGTTCTGGGCAGTCTGGTATACAACCACAAAATTGTCCAATTTCAAAGTGTCCTAAACTGTCTGAAAATGATTTTTCATTCATATTTGTCCAATAAACTAATACACTGTCTAATGGTTTTTTGTCTTTAGCAGAGATGATTTTACCTTCTCCTCTAACTATTCCTTCGCATGAAATGAGTAGAAGAGATATTAATAATATAAAAATATTTTTCATTTAGATTTTAATATGCTTTTCTGTATATACTATTACTTATAACTATTTTATACCCGCCAAAAACATTCGGTTATACAGCCACCGTTAGTTGTATAAGCGCATGTTTCTGACGTTTTATGTTTGTGTGTTATAAATTGTTTCGCTTGCTTTTCAAATACATC
>JBIISW010000096.1:0-9961 GCA_044340865.1 Bacteroidia bacterium
TTCAATATTAGGTCATATACAACGAGGCGGTAATCCAACTTGTATGGAACGTGTTAATGCGAGTTTGATTGGATACCATGCAGTTAAAGCCTTACAAAACAATCATACAAATGAAATGATTGGTATCGTTAATAAAAAAGTGTGTTATACGCCTTTTGAAAACGCAATCAAACACATTGACGAATTAAATCCTGAAATGATTTCTATTCTTGATATTCTTTCGGCCTAATTAAATGTCTAAACCAAGTCTTTTTTCTAAGTGATGGAAATCAATTCCAAAATATTTTTTTGTTTCTTTAATTTTAGCTAGGACATCTATCTTTTGTGATTCTGTTTTTGATTTCTTTTCAGCCACAATCATCACATTTTTTGGTGTATTTGAATCTGATACAAATTCAACAACTTTAGTAGAATATCCAAAATATTCAAGTATTAAGGCTCTTATTCCATCAGTCACCATTTCTGCTTGACGTTCTAAAAAAATACCGTGCTTCAACAAAAAATCTAATTCGTTTTTTGTTTTATGAATTTCAATTTGTTTTCGAATTTGCTTATGGCAGCATGGTGCTACTACAATCAAATCAGCATTCGCGTTAATTCCTTTGAATATAGCGTCGTCAGTCGCAGTATCACAAGCGTGTAAAGCAATCAAAATATTGATATTTGAATCTTCATACTGTTCAATGGTACCTTCAATAAATTCTAGTTGCTTAAACAACGATTTTCTTGCAACATCATTACACAAGTTAACTAAGTCTTTTCGAAACTCAACGCCAATAACTTTTGCAGGTAAATTGAGTGTATTTAATAAATAATCATACAAAGCAAACGTTAAATAACCTTTACCAGCACCCATATCAACCACCTGCAGTATTTCATGCTTTGGTAAATTTTTAATGAGCGGGCTTAATAATTCTATATAGTGATTAATTTGTTTGAATTTATCCTGAGCGTGTTTATAAACATGGCCTTTTTCATCCGTAATATTTAATTGATGTAAATACAACTTTCCGTCTGGTTTTAATAATCGCTTTTTTTCAATATTATGCTCTAACGAAGGTAATTGCGTGTGCGTCGGCTTAACACTTCTTAAATTCGTTTTGCGATCATTTATAAATTCAAAAATGGTATCAATCTTAACCGTGAAAACGGTTGCTAATCGAAAAGCGTTAGGCATTAAAAATTCATTTATGACCGAAATCCCCTCTTCAATGGGATAATTCTTTACAATATCTTTGGTTTGATAGCGATATGTAAAACTTAATTTATTTTCTTCTTTAATGATAATTCTTTTGACGTAAATATTTTTTAAATCTACTATGGAGCCTTTGTAATTGGCTAGAGATAATTTTACAAACGTACTTTCAGATATCGCTTTAGTTAGAATTTGAATAAAATCTTCTCGGTGATTTGACATAATTGAAATTTATTTAACGAAGATACAGTTAACCTCATAATATGCGTCATCATTTCATAAAATAAATTTGGATGAATAAGTAAGGTATAAAAGAATAGTTTGTATATTCGTTTAAACACAACATGCCTAAATTATTTTTAATCATATTTTTTCTGACAACAACTTGCTACGCGCAGCAAAGTGATGCCTTTGATACATTTGGTCCATTTGGTTCTAAGGTTTACACTGATTTAAAATTAGCCTTAGAAGTGTCAAAAAATGTTTACAAATTAAACTTAAGTTATCAAAAAATTGATCCAAAATTGTATGATAAAATTGGGAAATTGAAAGATTTGCAAGCACTTAAATTAAACGGTAATGATTGTGATAAATTTCCAATTGGCTTTTCTGAAATGACTAATTTAATATACTTTGCTAGTTTTAATAATGGATTCGAAACCTTTCCAGCCGATATTAAAAAACTAAATAATTTAAATTACATCGAATTTTTCGGAGCAAAATTTGATAGCATACCAAGTGATATTGCTTATTTAAATAAATTAAAAACCTTAAAAATATCTTCAACCAATGACACATTAAAGCTGCCAAACACACTCAAGTTTTTAAAATCATTAAAAGAAGTAACTATTGAAAACTGTGTATTAGATAGCTTCCCAAAAGAAGTATTTAAAATTCCAAACTTAACATTTTTAAGCTTAACGAACGTCAATATGTTTTTACTCACTAAACATTTTGAACGTTTCCAGAATTTAGAAGTATTAGTTTTGGATGGAAATAAATTAAAATCAATTCCACATGAAGTATTTAAAGCAAGGCAATTAAGAATACTTTCTATAAAAGGGAATCAATTATCAAAATTGCCTGATTCAATTTCTCAATTAGAAAATCTAACATTACTTGATATAAGAGGCAATGGTTTTTCAAAAGAGTATATTGAAGAATTAATAGCTTTACTACCTGGTTGTGAAATTAGATATTAGTCTATTTATTAAACTTTGAAACAAAGGCATTCATAAACCAATCTGGTGGCATTGTCAGTTTATTTTTCAACTTATCAATAAAAACTAAAGTGACAGAACCAGTGTTGAGTAATTCACCCAACTGATTATAACACTCATATTCAAATGTAATTCTAACGTTTGGCAATACCTTTACCATCGTCACAATTCTAACTTCATCATCATATAAGGCAGGCTTTTTATAATTTACAGTTAAATTAATCACTGGCATTAAAATGCCTCTTTCTTCCATTTCCTTATAACTAAAACCTAAGCTACGCATGGCTTCAACACGGCCAACTTCATAATACTGCGCATAATTACCGTAATATACATATCCCATTTGGTCTGTTTCAGCATAACGTACTCTTAACGTTGTTTCTGTTTTAATCATACAAATAATATCTTATATTTAAGACATCTAATTTAGTTTATCCAATATGAAAATCTTAATAAAAAGTTTATTTTTTTTCAGCTTACTACTTAGTATTTCCTGTCAAAAAAAAGCAAGCTTTTCAAGTATATCAGAATCGCATATTATTATTAATTCAAAAACGATTGACAGTGCTGTTTACAAAGCCATAAGTCCTTACAAGTTATCGCACGATGCAAATATGCAAGTTGTAATCGGGCAAAGTGAAAAAGCACTTATAAAGGCAGACCTAGAAAGCACCTTGGGCAACTTTTTTTGTGATGCAGTGATGATAGAAACAAAAAAATACTTAGGAAACGATTCGTTGTTATTAAACGCAGCCGTTTTTAACAAAGGAGGATTGAGAAACTCATTACCACAAGGCAATATTACCATTGGTAACATATTTGAACTAATGCCATTTGATAATGAAGTTGTATTATTAAAACTTAGCGGATCACAAATAAAAGATATGGTAGAAAAAATTAGTGAAAAAGGAGGGATACCAGTCAGCGGCATTCGTTTAGTTATAAAGGATAACAAACCCATACAAGTTACAGTTAATGGGCAATCATTTGATGAGTCGAAATATTATTGGATAGTTACATCAGATTATCTGGCAAATGGCGGAGATAATTATAACTTCTTTAAAAACGCTATTGAAAGAAAAACAACAGGCATCTTATTAAGAGATATGATTATTACGCATTGTAAAACACAAACAAAAAAAGGTGTCCTCATAAAATCCCAACTCGATGGAAGAATACAATTATCAAAATAGACGAGATTTTTTAAAGTACATGGTTGGTACGTCTGCTGTATTAGCAGGACTGCCGTCGCTATCGAAAGAAGTAATAAAAAAAAACAACTTCGTTAAATTAACCATTTTACATACTAATGATGTGCATAGTCGCATTGAACCCTTTCCGTTAAGCGATCCTAAATATCCTGATATGGGTGGATTTGCAAGACGATCAGCAGTTATTGAATCCATTCGAAAAGAAAACGATAATGTTTTGTTGTTAGATGCTGGAGATGTGTTTCAAGGAACACCCTATTTTAATTTATACCAAGGTGAATTAGAATACAAATTGATGAGCTTAATGAAGTATGATGCGACAACTATTGGCAATCATGAATTTGATTTAGGCATTGACAACATAACGAAGCAAATGCCTCATGCTAATTTTTCGTTTATTAACTGCAACTATGATTTTTCTAACACGAGCCTACATAAAAAAATAATTCCATATAAAGTGTTTGAGAAGCAAGGTCTGAAAATTGGTGTATTAGGTTACGGTATTGAACTTGATGGATTAGTAGATAAAAAAATGTGCGTAGATACTATCTATCAAAATCCATTGCCCATAGCCAATGCTACTGCCAAACATTTAAAAAAAGATTTAGGATGTGATTATGTTATTGCTTTATCTCATATTGGATTTTCGTATAATGAAAAAAAAATAAGTGATATGAATATGGCTCCTTTAACTGAAAACATTGATTTAATAATTGGTGGACACACACATACATTTTTAGAACATCCCGTTCAATTAAAAAATAAAATAGGTAAAGATGTATTTATAACCCAAGTTGGATGGGCAGGCATTTGGTTAGGGAAAATTGATGTTATATTCTCACTAGACACTAAAAACACCATTCATAATACAGATAATAAAAAAATTTAAAAAAACAAGAGCAAAACAAAAATAAATTTAAAAAAAAGTGAAATTATTTATCGTTTTCTCCTTGCATAAACGAATAAACCATATATATTTACAAACTATTACTTGTTAATATAACTAAACAATATATATTTAATAACTTATTTATTTTATGAAGGAAAAAACTGCTGAAACCGTGTGGAAGAATTGCTTAAAAGTAATTCAAGATAATGTAAGCCCTCAAAATTTTGCAACTTGGTTTGAACCAATTAAAGCAATTAAAATTCAAGATAATGTGTTAAACATTCAAGTGCCATCTCAATTTTTTTATGAATGGTTAGAAGAACATTACATTACCATTATTAAAAAAGTTATCCGTAAAGAATTAGGTGCTGAAGGAAGAATTGAATACAGCATTGTAATGGAAAATGGAACAGGGAAATCTGAAAAAGCAGTGATGCTTAAAGTTCCAAACATCAACACAAACTTAAGAAACAATCCAGTATCTATGCCAATAGATGGCGGTTCTATTAGAAATCCATTTATTATTCCAGGTCTTAAAAAAGTTTCGGTTGAATCTCAATTAAATCCTAATTATAGTTTTGATAATTTTATCGAAGGAGATTGCAATCGTTTAGCTCGTTCGGCTGGATATGCTGTATCACAAAAACCAGGCGGAACTGCATTCAACCCATTATTACTATATGGTGGCGTAGGTTTAGGTAAAACGCATTTAGTACAAGCAATAGGAATTGATATTAAAAAGAATTTTCCTAACAAAACAGTATTATACGTTCAGTCAGAAAAATTCATCTCTCAATTTATTGATTCAATCAAAAATAATAATCAAAACGATTTCGTTCATTTTTATCAAATGATTGATGTGTTAATTATTGATGATATTCAATACTTAGCAGGAAAAGAAAAAACACAAGATGTATTTTTTCACATCTTCAATCACTTACACCAATTAGGAAAACAAATTATTTTAACGGCTGATAGAGCGCCAGTAGAAATGCAAGGCATTGAACAACGATTGTTATCACGCTTTAAATGGGGATTAAGTGCAGACTTACAAACTCCAGGCTTAGAAACTCGTATCGCAATTTTAGAGAAAAAAGTTTATAACGAAGGAATTCAATTACCAAAAGAAGTATGCGAATACCTTGCCTATAGTATTACATCAAACGTGAGAGAATTAGAAGGTGCCTTAATTTCTTTATTAGCGCAATCTTCTTTAAACAAAAAAGTAATTACATTAGAATTAGCTAAGCAGATGATTGACAAATTTGTTAAATCAACAGCTCGCGAAGTTTCTATTGATTATATACAAAAAGTAGTGTGTGATTATTTTGACTTAAACATTGATTTAATGAAATCTAAAACACGCAAACGCGAAGTGGTTCAAGCCCGTCAAATTGCGATGTATTTTGCCAAATGCATGACTAAATCATCTTTAGCGACGATAGGTATGCATTGTGGAGGAAAAGATCACGCAACCGTATTACACGCATGCCGTACAGTAAACAATTTAATGGATACTGACAAACGTTTTAAAGCATACATTGAAGAGTTAGATAAGAAAATTAGCATCACTAGCTAACCAACAACTAATCACTTAAAAATAAAAATCCCTTGGAAGCAAGGGATTTTTTTGTATAAAGAAAATCCAATTTTAACAACGCAACATATTTATTTTATTTTCCCCATACTTGGCTCAGTATGCGGGGCAATGCTGTGGCTCAATTATTTTATTAAAATCGATATTCTTCAACAAGAAAGAATAAGAGATATCACCATAGCCCTATTCATCGGATTTTTAACACCCGACTTAGCATTACTAGTTTATAAATTACATGCGAGTTATGCATGGGATTTTAATGGAGATTTTTTACACGACTTATCCTATTCTATTTTAGGAATTGGTTTTACAGAAGAAATTACAAAACTACTAGGCGTTTTACTTGCGCTCTTCATTCTTCGCAAGCGTTTAACTGAACCTATTAATTACTTAATATTTGGAGGAATCGTTGCATTGGGATTCGCAATCAGAGAAAACTACATATACTATTACAATTACGGTTCTCAAATTATGACTGGCCGTACACTTATTTCTAGCTTAATACATATCATCAACACTAGTATTTGCATTTATGGCATCTACAGATTAAAAATTTTCAACAAAGGTAGATTTTGGATCAATGCCATCACTGGTGTATCAATTGCTATTATATCGCACGGCTTATTTGACTTCTTTTTAACTCAACAATTTATTGGTCCCTTAACGCCATTTTTAGCAACTGGCATTTATCTAATAGGCATTAATTTTTGGATTCAAATGATGAATAACTGCATTAATTTTTCGCCATTTTTTAATTATGAAAAATTAATAAGTACAACTAAAATGTATCAAACTATTTTAGGGTGGTATGCTGGATTATTACTGATTGAATTTATTTATACCTGGTATTTCAAATCTTTTGAGAAGGCGTGTTACGAATCATTTTTTAACTTATTTAAAGAAGGGCTTTTATTAGTCATTGTGGCTTTAAGAGTGAGTAGATTAAAACTAAGCAAACGAAAATATTTTAAAATAAAATTGCAATTACCGATATACATTACAAAAAACAATGACGAAGACTTTAATGTGTTGGGCATATTACCATTAAAAGTAAGGGGAGAAAACGAAAAAGAAATTCAATTTTTTAAATATATGGAAAAAATAATTCTTGTTTGCCCATTGAAATTAGAAAATTCAAAAATTCGAATAAATAGAAACGGTAGGCTAATCAAAAAATATTTCTTAAAACACGATGTGGTGACCTATTTATTAGAACTAGAAGAAGATGAATTCCATCAGGAAGAATTATTTATCCTCAAACCTAAAACATTTGGTATAACGTATTATAATAATAAATACCCAATTGCTGGGCTTTACAGTTACGATGAAAAAAATAATCTAACCGATTCATCAAACCCGCTATCCTATAAAGATTTACAACTCATAGAATTAGTCTTTATCAAAGATATTACACTTCAAAAATAAAAAAAGAATGAAAACGAAAAAGCCTCACATTTCTGTAAGGCTTTTTCAATGGTAGCGGGAGAGTGATTCGAACACCCGACCTTTGGGTTATGAGCCCAACGAGCTACCCCTGCTCTATCCCGCAATATCTTATTGTTTAAGTAATCTTGCTTTTTGGGTACCAACTTCTCTAATACAACGTATAAAAAAATAAAAAAACATTTTTTATTGCGGTGCAAAGATATAATTCTTTTCTTTGTAAACAAATAAAAACTATTATTATTTCGAATTCTATCCATAAATCAGGCTTTGTAAGCATCGTTGGTTGTCCTAACGTAGGAAAATCAACACTATTAAACGCTTTAGTTGGCGAACGTCTAAGTATTATCACATCAAAAGCACAAACTACCCGACATCGTATTATGGGTATTGTAAGCGGAGATGACTACCAAATGGTGTTTTCCGACACACCTGGGATATTAAAACCAAATTATAAACTTCAAGAAAAAATGATGGAGTTTGTGATTTCTGCATTTAGTGATGCTGATGTATTTCTATTAATAGTAGATATATATGACGATATTGTTTTAGAAGAAGAATACTTAAAGAAATTACAAAACTCTACTACGCCCGTTTTAATTTTATTAAATAAAATTGACATGGCTACTGAAGTAAAATTATTTGAAAAATTAGCCGAATGGCAAGGTAAATTTCCAAAAGCAGAAGTGATTCCAATTTCAGCCTTAAAGAAATTTAATTTAGAAACGGTGATGTATCGCATTACACAACTACTTCCTGCAGGTGAAGCCTTTTATGATAAAGATACATTAACGGATAAACCTGAACGTTTTTTTATGTCAGAAATTATTCGTGAAAAAATGTTGATGCGCTATAAAGCAGAAATACCATACAGTGTAGAGGTTATCGTTAATTCATTTAAAGAAGAAGAAACCATTATTAGAATACAAGCTGATATTATTGCTGAACGCGAAAGTCAAAAAGCAATCATTATTGGACATCAAGGGGCTAACTTAAAAAAAGTTGGAACACTTGCTCGCATCGAAGCTGAAACGTTTTTTGGTAAGAAAATATTTTTAGAATTATTTGTTAAGGTCACTAAAGACTGGAGAAATAACGATATGAATTTAAAACATTTTGGATATTAAGAATTCATTATTACACCTCGTAATTATATTCCCAAGCTGATTTATAAAAATTATTTTCTTCGCAATACTCTATAAACGATTTATAAAATGGATGATTACCAATGGTAGAGGTATCCATAACCACAACTAACTTTTTCTTAGCCCGTGTTAAAGCCACATTCATTCGTCTAATATCTGATAAAAAACCTATCTCTGAATGTTCATTACTTCTTACTAAGGAAATGTAAATCACATCGCGTTCTTCACCTTGAAATCCATCAATCGTTTTAACAGCTAATTCAGAAACTGGGAATCCTGAATAATCAAAGTCAACTAATTTTTCTTTCAATAATTCTATTTGTTCTTTATAAGGAGAAATAATTCCAATGGATATGTTTTGTTCCTCTTGGCTAAATTGATATTGTTGCAACAATAATTCCATATGTTTAAAAACTAAGTTAGCCTCTCCAACATTCGACAAACTCAATGTTTCTGGGTTTTGTAATTCATCAAAACTACACCCAGCTGTATCAATTAATTCAACAGGACTATTTAAAATATCACTATCATCTTGTAATGATAATACCGTTTCTTTTACCGTTGCATCAGCTTCCAATTCATTGTTATAAAAATAATGATTACTGAATTGCATAATGTGTTGATGCATCCGATATTGTCTTGTAAGTAAGGTTGAAATATCTGGGTGCTTAATGCATCGGTCCAACATGGTTTCTGCTAACCCTTCTTGCTTTGCCTTAGTACTTTTTACAACTGGTGGCAATTGAAAATGATCTCCACTGAAAATAACCCGTTTACATTTTAATAATGGTATCCACGATATAGCTTCTAATGCTTGCGACGCCTCATCAAAAAACAACGTGCTAAATTGTTTATTAGCTAGTGCTTTATTAGTAGAGGCAACTGGTGTACAACTAATTACCTGCGCGTTTTCAAATAATGAATTCACAATATAATCTTCTAATAAGCGAGATTCTTTAATGCAATTTCTTGCTTCTGCATAAAATAAAGCACGTTGTTTCGCATCTTCTTTTCCAAACGTTCGTTTATATTTTCCAGCCATTTTAAAATATTCTTCTGCTGTTTTTCGTAAGCTCTTAATATCTTTATAATTGGCATGACTTTGAATTTGCCCATCAATGGTCGCTTTCAGCAAGCCTTCAGAAACTCTTGCTGGATGGCCAACTCGCAACACGTTAATACCTTGCTCAATTAATTTTTCGGTAATTAAATCAACAGCTGTATTAGTAGGCGCGCATACTAATAGTTGTTTTTCAGATTG
>JBIISW010000216.1:0-3364 GCA_044340865.1 Bacteroidia bacterium
GCCACATTCCTATTATCTTCTCCTGCTTGATTTGCACATCCCATTATAACATCTACTACGTTTGTCCAATCAACTTGAGGATTTTTATTCATCAGTTCTTTTAGCACAAATGTTGCTAAATCGTCAGTTCTTATGGTTGATAAACTTCCTCCAAAATTTCCGATTGCCGTTCTTACACCATTTATGATATACGCTTGTTGCATAGTTTTTATGTTTGAAATTTGAAGTACAAAAGTATTCAATTTGTTGGCACTTAATCATTAAAACCTCATTTTTAATAAATTTTCTATTAAGAGTATGAGTAAATGTATATAATTTACTTACTTTGTATTATAAGGTCATGATAAATCAGTTGTTTTTGAGAAAAACCGCCATATATTTTTTCTTGTTACTAAATTTTTTTTTAGTTAAAATTGGTATAACACAAACCACACCATTGATTTTACGATGTGCATCAGTTAACAGTTCTGGCAACATTACTCTTACTTGGGATCCTCCAGCAGTTACAATAGCAACTTTTACGGGTTATGAAATATATCATTCAGCAACAGCTAGTGGTCCCTTTACACTAATTGCAACTATTACAGGAGTTAGTTCATTTACTCAAACTACTTACGTTCATGCAATTTCTGCAGGTACAATTCAGTCTCAGTACTATTATATTGCATCTACCTTTCTTGCCCCAACCCCATCAATTCCTTCGGACACATTAAGGTCCGTATTTTTAAATGTCGTTAATCCAGGAGGGCAAGCTATGTTGTCTTGGAATGCAACTCGCACACCATTATTACCTACTGCATCCACTTCCTATACACTTGAAAGAGAAAATCCACCAATGACTTGGTCAACGATTTATTCGGGTTCATCTTTAAGTTTTAATGATGACAGTATTTCAGTTTGTAATATATTTTATAATTATAAAGTTACCACTTCAGATGCTTTGGGTTGCACTTCTCAATCTAATGTTAATGGTGATTTATTTCAAGACGTCACTTCACCAGATATTCCTTTGCTTGATTCGGTAAGTGTAAATATATTTGGTGAGGCAACTCTTGGTTGGGAACCAGCCAATGCGCTAGATACGAAAGGATATGAAGTGTATCAATTTACAGGTGTTTGGACAAAAATAGCAACTGTATTGGGAAGGTTTAATAATGCTTACACGAATACAGCTTCTTTAGCAAATACTGTTTCCGAAAAATATTGCATTTTAGCATTTGATAGTTGTGGTAATTTAGGTTTGCAAGGTATTGTAAATAATACGGATCAAAATACATTATTCTTACAAACGACCTACGATTTGTGCTCACGAACAGCTTCACTAAATTGGAATGCTTATTCCAATATGCCCAATGGATTATTTCAATATGACGTGTATTGTTCAATTAACGGCTCAACTCCGTCAGTGATAGCAACCGTTTTCGGATTAACCTATAACCATTCAGGATTAAATCCAAATGATACGGTTTGTTATTTTATCAGAGCAAGAAATATCGGAAATACTATTTCAGCTTCATCAAACATAGAATGTCAAATAGCAAGAGTTCCAGCAGGACCAAGCTTTGTGTATATTAAATCGGTTAGTGTTAATTTGAATAAGCAAATAGATATAACGTATATGATTGATAATTCCAGGGCTTATCTTGGTGCAACCATATTTAAGTCATCAGATGGGGTTAATTTTAGTCAGATTGCTTACCAAGCTTACACAACCACAACGCTTCAAGTCTACACGGATAATAATGTAAGTACATCCTCAAAAATGTATTATTATAAAATTCAAATTACAGATAGTTGCGGAAATTTGGGACAAATAAGTAATATTTCAAATTCTATTTTATTAAATGTGAGTAATGATAACAGTAATGTTTTTTATAATGTTTTAAATTGGGAACATTATGCAACATGGAGTGGAAGTGTATCTTCCTATAACGTTTATCGAGCAATTAATGGCGTGTTTAATCCAACACCAATTATTAATTTACCATTTCCAAGAAAAACATATACCGATGATGTTCAAGTTTTTTCAAGTGATCAAGGTAAATTTTCCTATTATGTAGAGGCTGTTGAAGGTTCTGGAAATATATATGGTTTTGTGGATGTAGCAAACTCAAACATTGCTGATGCTTATGTGGAAGGTGAAATTTTTGTTCCAAATGCCTTTGCTCCACGAGGAAAAAATTATTTATGGTTACCTGCTGCACAATTCGTAGAAAAAACTGATTACAAAGTAACTGTATTTGATCGTTGGGGAACCAAAGTATTTGAAACCACTAATGACACTCAAGCTTGGGATGGAAAGGGCACAACGGATGACATGTTTATTTATTTCATTGAATATAAAAATGCAAGAGGTGAATTTAAGCAACTCAAAGGGCATTTGTTTTTAATTAGATAACTATCACCATTTCTCTATTAATAAGTTTATATTTTTTTTTTTATTTTCTTGTTGAGGTATTTTACCTTTAAATTATGTTGAAGATAAAGTTATTAGGTATCAGTATTATTTTAACTACCATGGTATTTGGGCAATCAATCCAAAACCAATCTTCCTTAACGCGTGTTTTATTTGTATTTGATGCGAGTAAAAGCATGAAATCATTGCACGGCTCAACTTCGCGTATTGAAGGTGCTAAAAAGTTGTTTTATAAATTTTTGGATAGTTTAAATGCTCAACCAAATTTTCAATTTGCTTTGCGTATGTACGGACATACCGTTAAGTATCCTCCTGGTGATTGTAACGACAGTAGATTGGTTGTGCCATTTGGTAAAAATAATATTCAACTCATTAAATCAAAAGTGGCTGACGCTCAACCAACAGGTATTACACCTATTGAACACTCTATTACACAATCAGCTAATGATTTTCCAGATGCTAAAGCAAAAAACATTATCATTTTAATTACCGATGGAATAGAAGAGTGTGGAGGTGATCCATGTAACGCTCGACAAAAATTAATTGATAAAGGAATTGTTTTTAAACCTTTTATTATTGGCATTGATTTAACCCTTGATCAGATAAAAACATTTGAATGCGTAGGAGACTATTTCGATTTTAATGACGTCAATACATTTTCGGCAATTTCTAATTCTATTACAAAACAAAAATTAAGTAAAACCTCTTGTCAAGTTAACTTGCTCGATCTTTCAAAACAAGCCAGCGAAACGAATGTTAATATCACATTTTATAATTCAAAAACAGGACAGTATGTTTATAATTTCATACATACCTTAAATCAAGTAAATCAACCAGACACATTATATCTTGATGATTTTCCGGTATATCAAGTCGTAGCTCACACAATTCCTCCAGTAATGATTGAAAATGTAAAGTTACAGCATGGTAAACACACCACTATTTCCA
>JBIISW010000134.1:0-6580 GCA_044340865.1 Bacteroidia bacterium
TTATGATTACAAAATCAATGAGTGATAATCAGACCTTACATGTTCAGCAAATGAATAGTTTAGAAAAATATATTGTTGGTAATTATAACCTAGAAATATTAACCTTACCTCGCATTTATTTGAATAACATACAAATTAAACAATCTCAGCAAAAATCCATTGATATTCCTAGCGCTGGTATGCTAAACTTAAAAGCGCTTGATAACGGAGATGGTTGTATTTTAAAGGATAATCAAACACTGGATTGGGTTTGCAATTTAACGAAAGATAACACACAAGTTTTTTACCTACAACCAGGTAATTACCGCATTGAATGGCGTTCAAAAAGTTTAAAAGGTTCAATCTACACCATAGAGAAAAAGTTTAAAATAACCTCTAACGAAGAAACAAAAGTTGACCTTTTTAAATAGTTAAATCCATCCACCCATGGCTGTTTTCGCAGTTTTCCTTCTTCCTCTACAATCCTTGGGAGTTTTGCATGCAGAAACACAAAAGATTAATATTAATAAAACAGTAATGATTTTAGGAATTGGTAAATAATTATTTTTAGCCGCGTTACTCATATGTTTTTCTAATGTTCTAATGATTTTTCTTTGTATTTTTTTATTTGCGTCTTTAATGCTTCACATGCTAAATCAATAGACTCTTCAAACGATAGAGATTGTTTTTTTGAAAACAATTCTTGGCCTTTTGCGTTTATTTTTATTTCGGCCACTTTATTTTCATTATGCGCATCTTTATCCAAGCGTAAAATGATTTCACAAGAAATTAATCCATCATAGAATAAGGTTAATTTGGTTGTTTTTTCATGTGCAAAATCAATAAGTTTTTTATCTGCATCAAAGTGTACGGATTGAAGATTGATTGTCATAACGGTTATTTTTAGTTGGTTAATTGTGAATTAAGAGTCGCCCCTTGGATGTGCTTTTTTATATGATTTTTTTAAAACATCAATAGTTGTATGGGTGTAAATTTGAGTAGCACTTAAACTTGCATGACCTAATAAATTTTTAACTGCTAAAATATT
This sequence comes from Bacteroidia bacterium, assembly GCA_044340865.1. Classification (GTDB taxonomy): domain Bacteria; phylum Bacteroidota; class Bacteroidia; order B-17B0; family Aurantibacillaceae; genus UBA4416. The sequence goes on from JBIISW010000134.1 coordinate 1,028, forward strand.
GGCACCATTATTTAATAAGTGTGTTGCGAACGTATGCCTCAATACATGAGGACTTTTCTTTTGTATGGTTGTTATTTGCGATAGGTATTTTTTGACGATGAGGTATACTGCATTTTCGGTTAATGGATTTCCTTTGCTATTAACCAAGAGTATCATGTGTTCTATTTTTTGTTCTTGTTTTACTTTTAAATAGGCTTCAAGGTTACGTTTTAAACTTAAACTTATAGGAACAATGCGTTCCTTATTTCTTTTCCCTAAAACTTTGAGTGTGGAAGCTAACATGTTTGTGTTTGCTTCTGTTAAATGGGTTAATTCTGAACGGCGTAATCCAGTTTGGTATAAAATATCTAAAATTAATTTATCACGAATTCCATTGAAATTATCTTCAAAGCTAAGTTCGTTAAACAAAAAATCCATCTGATGTTCTTCTACAAAAACGGGGAGTCGTTTATTGTTTTTAGGCCCAGTAATTTTTGACATGGGATTAAAACTAATGACCTTCTGCACCATCAAAAATTTAAAAAATGTTTTCAAAGACGATAACTTTCTATTAACACTTTGCGGTGTTAGTTTCTCATTTAATAAAGAACTAATCCATCTTCTAATGTGCTGGTAATTGATTTCAGTGACAGAAAAATCTTCTGCTTCAATGCGAATGAATGTAAAAAATTGATCAAGATCACTTTGGTAAGCAAGCAATGTATGAGCAGACAGTTTTTTTTCGTGCTTTAAGAATTCAAAAAAAAGAGTTAAATGAGTATTTAACATAAAAAAAACCTAAGGTTATAACGAATTTAGAGTATAAATTCGACATAACCTTAGGTTAAATCTTAAAATTTATTAAAATGAAAATAATTAAGCTTCAGTAACGCCTAATTGCATTTTTTCTTTATAAACCGCTTTAATACGAGTTTGTCTATTAGTAATTGAAGGTTTTTCAAAGTTTTTACGACGACGTAATTGCTTTACAACACCTGTTTTTTCAAATTTCTTCTTGAATTTTTTTAAAGCTTTTTCAATGCTTTCTCCTTCTTTAACTGATACTATTAACATTATATAATTTTTATTAATTTTTAATTTGGGTGGCAAATATATGGCTTAAACTGATAAATACCAAATTATAATCACTTTTATTTTATAAATTTACCTTATTCAACCTCAAAATCATCAATTTTATGAAAGTTATCGCTTTATTGTTTTTGTTTTTTTTAGTTTCTTGTGTAAAAGAACATACTTGCGTATGCAAAAATTCAATAGCAACATACGATGCTGGTAAAGTTGATAAAACGAAATCTCAAGCAAAAAAATATTGTCAATCACTTTCAAGCGGTGATACTAGTTGCGACATAAAATAAACGATACGATTTATTTTTGTGCCGTGTGATGGCATATTTTTAAAGTAGTTATAATAACAAAAAACGCTATTCTTTTCAGAAATAAATCCATTACCTTTACAAGCCTATGAGTAAAATTAAAAAGAACATTTTTGTTGAGAATGCCGAAATTGTAGATATTTCTTCCGAAGGAAAATCAGTTGCAAAAGTTGATGGCATGGTTATTTTTGTTGATGGTGGTGTGCCTGGTGATATAGCCGACGTGATGATTACACGAAAAAAAAATAGCTATGCTGAAGGACATATCGTCACATTGAAAAAACAATCGCCTAATAGAATTGAACATACTTGCGAGCATTTTGGGGTATGTGGTGGTTGTAAATGGCAACATTTAAATTATGAAACACAGCTATTTTTCAAGCAAAAAACGGTAACCGATGCTTTTGTTAGGATTGGTAAGTTAGATGTTTCAGCCATGAAGCCTATTTTCCCAAATAAAGAACCCTATTTTTATAGAAATAAATTAGAATTCTCTTTTTCGGATAAAAAATGGTTAACGTCTGATGAAATAAAAAGCGGTTTAGAAATTGACAATCGAAATGCGCTAGGGTTTCATATTCCTAAAATGTTTGATAAAATATTAGATATACAAAATTGTTATTTGCAAGCAGAACCTTCTAATTCGATAAGAAATGAAATTCGTGATTTTGCAATTAAAAATCATTTAACTTTTTTCGGTGTTAGAGATAAAACAGGCTTACTTCGTACATTAATGCTCCGCACATCGAGTACCGGCGAATTAATGGTGCTCATTCAGTTTTTTGAAAATCAACCAGAAAACATTCAATTGTTATTATCGCATTTAAAAAACACATTTCCGCAAATTACTTCCTTGCAATACGTAATCAATCAAAAAGGAAATGATACGTTGCAAGATTTAGACATTATTACCTTTTCTGGTAGAGATCATATTTTTGAAGAAATGGAAGGTTTGAAATTTAAAATTTCGGCTAAATCTTTTTATCAAACCAATTCGCCGCAGGCCTACGAACTGTATAAAATAACTCGCGATTTTTGCGAATTAAAAGGTGATGAAGTTGTTTATGATTTGTATACAGGAACTGGTACAATAGCAAATTTTGTTGCTAAAAAAGCTAAAAAAGTAGTTGGGGTTGAATATGTGCCTGATGCTGTTATTGATGCTAAAAACAACTCTGAATTTAACGCTATCACAAATACTGTTTTTTTTGCAGGTGACATGAAAGATGTATTAAATGAGGATTTTATTAAAACGCATGGAAAGCCCGACGTTATCATTACCGATCCGCCACGCGCTGGGATGCACGAAGATGTAATTGCTGTTTTATTAAAAGTAGGGGCGCCGAAAATTGTTTACGTTAGTTGTAATCCAGCTACACAGGCGCGAGATTTAGCTATGATGGCAGAAGCTTATGATATTAAAGCAATTCAGCCTGTAGACATGTTCCCTCAAACAGCTCATGTTGAAAATGTGGCCTTACTGATTAAAAAGTAAACTAACCACTTTTATGTAACCTTTTGTTTAGAATGGCGTTAAATACAGAATAACTCCTAATTAACTTTCACATGACTACACCTGTTTTTAAATCCATTGAAAAAGAGGAAGTTGCTTCCTTGAAGTTCCCTAATAAGGAAGTATTGGCAGATAATACTTTGATAAAGCAAAGAGACAATGATTTGAAAAGGGCTTTATCGTTGGGTAACTTAGAACATTCTAAAATTAAAATTTATTTTGAAGACGATATTTCTCCAAAATACGTTGAAACAACGGTATGGGGTTTAACAGATAAAAGAGTTATTCTAAAACAAAATATGGTTATTCCCATTAATCGTATTCATAAAATTATTAGTTAATTATTCGAATTATTTTCCGTATTCATCGATTAATTTTATAAGTTAGGCTTTAAAACTAGTTGTTAAAATTCTATTTTACAATATTTTAATATGTTTAGCCGAATTTAAGCGTTTAAAAACGTTTATACTCGACTATAAATGCTTAATAACCGACTATTTTTTTTAACTCGATTTACCTTTGTGTCGTTGAAAATAGGAAGCGCTTCAAAATTCAACACATTATAAATTAAATCAATGTTTAATACTTAAAAAAAACACATCATGAGCACATTAAGAAACCGCGTACAATTAATTGGCAATTTAGGAGCAGCACCCGAAATAAAAACATTAGAGGGTGGAAAAAAATTAGCAAAGTTGAATTTAGCTACAAATGAAACACATAAAAATCAGAAAGGTGAAAAGGTTACAGAAACAACCTGGCACAATTTAATTATTTGGGGGCCACTGGCTGAAGTTGCCGAGAAATATTTGGAAAAAGGAATGGAAATTGCCGTTGATGGTAAATTACAAAATAATAATTATACAGATAAAGAAGGCGTAAAGCGTTATTCTACTGATATTGTTGTAAGTGATTTTGTGATGTTAGGAAAAAAGAGTTAGTTTTTTGTTGTTTCCATAAAAAGCCTTTCATCTTATCCATGAAAGGCTTTTTTATACCCCATTATTTTTTTCAAATACTTCTACTTCAGCTAAAGGACTAAATAAATAAATAGTTCCAGAACTCAATTCTTTACAACGGTATCTTTTACGCAGTTTTTCGCCTTTTTCAAATACACGTGAACCATTATATAAAAAATGCGTTCGTTGAGGTAAATGTTCTAATAAAATACCCGTATGCGAATCTAATTGTTTATCATATAATTTTAATGTACGCATCAATGTAAGATCGCTACAGCTTGATGCAGCAGGATTATTCATGTATTTGCGAAGTGCGTATAAAATATCTAAGGGTAAATGGTCAGGTGTTAAAAATGGATGCATTAATAATTTGAACGAAAACTTCCATTCAGGACCATGAGGAGAAACTGAATTTTTATATTGGTTATATGTTTTTAAATGCGCAATTTCATGAATGAGTGTTACAAAAAAAGAATATTCGTTGAGGTTATGATTGATGGTAATAGTATGATTTAATCCATTATGCGGCGGCATATAATCACCTAATTTTGTACTTCGTTCTTTGGTAATTTTTAATTTTATATCGAGTTCGATAATCCAAATAGCAATGGTGTTTACAGCAAAATGCGGAATGTATTTTCGCAATATTTCCGAGTTTCGTTCTATTTGCTGTTGTTGTTGTGAATTCATCTATTTGAATTGGAAATTAAAATGATGATTAAGGTTTGTATTTCGATTTTGATAATATTTTTTGAGCATCTTTTTCGTTCATTAATTCATTTAAAGTAACATCCTCATTATGTTCCATATACGATTTCACAATTTGTCGACCAAGCCACATCGCAATGCGAGGCGGACATTCCGAACTGATGGCTCTTGTAAATGGTCCATCTGATGTGAATTCGGAAACTGTTTTTAAATCGTTATCAAATAATTTATTATCCTTTACAAAAAAGCCCCAATAATTTTTTTCATTTTCTATACATGTATTAAGTTGTTTGGTTGTATAGCCAAATTTTAACGAATCATTGACATGAGGTAATAATCCATCACAGGCATAAAAAATCTTTCCATAAAAAATCATGTGATTCAATAAATTGTTTGCAATAGGATCCGCATTGTCAAATTCACTAATCATCCAGCCTCGCACGGCATCCGATACAATATGTGCTTTATTCATAGTTCGTGTTCTGAATTTCGGAAATTGCAACATGTTGTAAAATTCGTTATTACTTCCTAAATACATCTCTAATCCAATACCAATTGTCGAATCAACATACACTACATTGTAATTAAAACCACTCATATAGGTCACAAATTGTTTTGGTGTTTTCCTTTTTGGAAAAAACACTTTATATCGTTTAACAGCTTCTGTTAATTCGTCACTCATTAATTCTAAATCATTATTTGAAAATGTATTTGCAACATCCTTAAATGCTTGGTTCATTTCTTTATCTTTTAAAAAAGCAAACATACTTTCATTGTAGGAAGAATCATTAACTCTACCGCCATGATTAACGATGCTGGTTATATAGCGCGTGTAAAACGTTGAATATTTTTTTTGGAACTCATTCGATTTTGATAAAATATTTTCAGGAGTGAGTAATAATAAATCTTTGTCAAGTCTTTTGAATGCAATTGGTTCCATAACGACTTCACTGGTGTTCACATCTAATGGCTGATGTTGGCATCCTGTCAAAAATTTAAC
>JBIISW010000245.1:0-2747 GCA_044340865.1 Bacteroidia bacterium
CTGGAATTTCATATTCATAATAATTATTATTAAAATCTGATCCTAACCTTACAAATACTGATACATCTCCGTCATTTAATGGCTCATTATTTAATTTTTCAGCATGCATGTAAAGTTTTAATTTTCCAAATGATCGAACGTCTAGATCAGTTGATTTTACAATAGCTCTACTATCTCCATCTTTTAAATTACATGCCCGTAACGAAAGTGCTTGCTCATTTAATAATACTAGATTTGTGGATTGGATATTTTGTTGTTGACTGATAGTAGGAGGTATAACATAATTAATGGGTGTTTTTCCTCCATTTTCTTGTAAGCTAACTGCAGACACATCAAAGCTTGTTGTGTTGTCGTCATTTGCGATGTATTCACCAGGTTTTTGTAAATCAAAAGCATATCTTCTCCAATCGCTTCTTACTAATTCCATGCGAGCTAAGCGGCAAACAACAGGTTTATCAAACCCTTTCATAAATACACGCATAAATCGTATGGAATTAAATCCTTCTATTGATCCATAAGCAGCTTCAAATTGAGTAACTGGAACTTTAAATTGATACCAATTAACCGATTTTTGAACACCACCAACATCAGCAGTTCCCTGTAAAACATTAACGATAAAATTATTTCCTACGTTAGATGGATTCAAATCGTTTGGAGAAATTTTTATTCGATATTGGTAATAATTTTCAGTTTCGTTTAATGTGTTATCTCTATTTACATCTTCAATATTAGGATTATTTGTTGCTGAACTTGGAATACCAGCATCTGGATATTGGCTTTCAGTTGGAGAGTTTCCTTCTGGATTTGTGTATTTCTTGTATCTAAATAATGTGTTTCCTTCTTCGGTGCTTAAGGCATCGTAATCGCTTCCTCTAAAGAAATGGTATTTATCAGAACTTGGATCATTTGTAATAGTTTCAGCGGTTATTGAACTCGAGTAGGCGCTTAATGCAGTTATAAAGGGAGCAAATTTAATTTTTTCATCATCGTTTGTAAGTCCGTCATAACCTGCATCTTGATATGGTCTGTCGTTAACGTCATTTACAAATGCATTTACAACCGGAGGTAACAATGGTGATACACCTATATTAGATGAAATTACAGGTAATCCTGCGTTTGCACCACCTGGCGCACCAGGTAATCCATTTTCGTAACACAATTTACCATCTTTTACGATGTCTTCACTTATATTACCTAAATTAATAAACATCTCACCACTTGGAGGATTTGCAGCATCCATATCGGGATAGGTTGTGCTTTTATAATCGCTATTAAATGGATCCATCATCCAAAATTGTACATATTCAATGTTAGCTGATTGAAAGTCATTCGTTTCTAATCTTCGCATGATACCAGCCCAGCGTGTTTCAGGACTTGCTAATCTTCCCGTTTTTGGTCCAGTTTTTACAATACCTTGCGAAATACCACCTATTGGTTCAACATCATAATTGTAAGGTCCTCTTTCTGATGGATAATAAGCTAAATCTAAAACGGATAATACAACAGCTTGTCCATTAACAGGTTGTTTACTTGGAAATAATTCTTGCTCTAAAACTTGACGCATGAAATTATTACTATAGGTTTCCTTTGTAATATTCGCTGGTTTTATACTTGTATTTTGTATTCCGTAAAAAATAGGATCGATGTTATACCAACTTAAGACAGCTCTATTAATTCCAGCTTTTTTATCATCATTATATATTGCTTCAGGAAATAAAGACGGCTGACCTTGAGGAATACTGGCTAATGACCAGGCACTTGGACTTTTTAAATCAATGAGAGAAACACTTCCTTCAAAATCATCAACATAAGAATTTCCATTTTTACCAATGGCTTTAGCATTGCCAGGAATGAGTTGTGCAAATTCTCCTTGTGTGGTAATACTACTCATTTCCTTAGTATTAATAAGTGGAATTTTATCAATAAGACGTGTTAAAAAAGGTGCATCAGTTCTATATTGATAGTCTAATCCCCAAATCGTATTTGAAACAGGTTCGTCTCCAATTGTAACTTTTTGCGTTGTTGGTTTTTCGCTTAAGTGCATAATAGTTCCACCCAAAGTCAAATCTTTATTCACTTTAAAATCTAATCGCGTACCATATAAATTCTTTTGTTGAACCATAAATAATGAATTACTTTCTGTACTCACTTTAATATTGGCTCCTGAATTTAAAATACTTTCATTAATAATTTTTACTCTTCCTAAAGTATAATCAACTGTATAATCTACGTTTTCAGTTAAAGCTTGTCCGTTAGCAGTAACCTGCACAGCTCCTTGAGGTATGTTTAATGCATTTAACGAAATTTCAGAACCACCTGCAGATTTGTAAGAACCCTTTATTTTATATCTATTTTTTTCAGGTAACTGCTGTGCTATTGTTCTTGTAGAATCATATAATTCTTGAAAAATGTATTTATTGGCTGTAGGAAAATCAGATGATTTGAATTTTGATCTTAAATTTTCACCAAATGGTTCTTTTGTTGAAAGGTAAATTCGTCCATTATTAGGATTGATTGTATAATCTTTAATGAAGTCAAAAACACCATCAGCTCTTAAATCTCCGTTTACACTTAACTTGTCTAAATTCATCACTTGGACTAATAATTGCCCATTTAAATCGCCAAAAGGAATATATGGTATATCGACACCTGTTTCGATATTATTGTAATAAATATCACATTTAAAATCCGTTTGATTTAAATTATACGCGCCTAATGAGTAAACATTTTTCATCATTAAATCCCAA
>JBIISW010000011.1:0-29931 GCA_044340865.1 Bacteroidia bacterium
GGACAAGGCATTACAACAAACACAGTTGTAAGCCCAATAGCAACAACAATATACACAGTATCTGGAACAAGTACAGCAGGATGCGTTAGTTCACCAGCAGTAATCACAGTTACAGTAAATTCAAATCCAACCTTAGCATTAGGTACTGTTAAAAATGTATCATGCTTAGGAAGTTCAACAGGATCAATTAGCACAGTAGCATCAGGAGGTGCATCAGGATATAGTTATGCATGGACATCAGCAGTGAGTACAACAAACACAGCAACAGGATTATTAGCAGGTGTTTATACAACAACCGTAACCGATGCCAATGGCTGTAAAGCAACTATAACGAATACTGTAGCTGCGCCAAGCACAAGCTTAAGTGCATCCGTAGCAACAAGTACAACAGGCTGTGGTTTATCAAACGGAACAGCAACCGTAACCGCAACAGGTGGTTGGAATCCAGGCTATACATACCAATGGCAATCAAGTGCTAGCACGACAACGTTAGGTTCAGGTTATGCAGCAGGAACGTATACAACGAATGTAACCGATGCCAATGGATGTTCAATTGTTAGAACATTTACAATATCAAATCCAACAACACCAACGGTAAATGTAGTAGCAAGTAGTTCCTTAATTTGTAGTGGACAAACAACAACTTTAACTCCGAGTGGAGCAGTAAGTTATACATTAGTATCACCAAGCACAACGTTTACAAGTAATGTAGCGGTATCACCGATGACAACTACAGTTTATAACATCAGTGGAAGCGATGCAAGTAATTGTGTAAGTGGATTAAGTAGTGTAACCATTACCGTAAATACAACACCAACAGTTTCATTGAGCTCAAGTAGTGTAAGTATCTGTATAGGAAACACACCAACAGTAACACCAAGTGGAGCAAATACATATACATTAGTAAACACAGGTGCAAGTATTACAACTAATACAGTGGTGAGTCCAATATCAACTACAGTTTATACTGTAACAGGAACAAGTACAGCAGGATGCGTTAGTTCACCAGCAGTAATCACAGTTACAGTAAATGCAAATCCGACGATAACATTAAGCACGAGCAATGCGACTATCTGTAATGGCAATTCATCTACATTAACTGCATTAGGAACAGATACGTATACATGGACTAGTGGACCGAACACAAGTACTTTTATAGTTAGTCCGAGTTCAGCAACAGTTTATAGTGTTGTAGGAACAAATACATTAACAGGCTGTGTAAGTTCAACAAGCACTACCACTATTTCAGTAAATCCTACACCTGTATTAACAGTTAGCGCAACAGCATTATCAGTTTGTTCTAATGGAACGGTTAATTTAAATGTAAGTGGTGCAACAACCTATACATGGTCAGGAACAGGAATCTCTGGATCGAATTTAAATAGTTCTAATCCGATTTTTGTATCGCCAAGCCCTAATACGTATGTTTATTCAGTGATTGGAACTAATACAGTGAATTGCCCTAGTGCAGTCAATACAATTACAATTAATATTGTTGGATCACCAAACAGTAGTTTAGTTGCATCTTCGCAAAATATTTGTGAAGGAGGAATTGCAACCTTTAGCATTATTCCTCAGGCCGGAGTAACTTATAATTGGTCGAGCCCAAGTGTATTATCGAATACAACAGGTGTATATGTAGTTCCTGGTTCTATTGCGAATGTTGCTGGCACTTATTCAGTAAATGTCGCGGCAATTTTAGGAACAGGATCTAATACATGTTCAACATCAAGCACTGGAAATTTAGTTGTATTTCCAACACCAACAATTAGTTTAAGTCAAAACTTAATTTCGGTTTGTGATGGAGAATCTGTATCAATGAATGTAAGCAATCCATTACCAAGTCCAGCTAATTATAATTGGAGTTACAATAACACAAACGGAACATTTATTACTATTCCACAAATAAGTTCAAATGAATCTGGAACGTATACTGTAACTGTTACTGATGCAAATGGCTGTGTAAATAATAGTCAGTTCCAGATTTTAGTAAAATCTTGTGGATATGAAATCCCCGTTTTATTGACGCCGAATGATGACGGTAAAAATGATGCGTTTGTAATCAAGAACATTCAATTGTATCCTAGTTGTAAAGTGCAAATATTCAATCGTTGGGGAAATGCTATCTATTCGAAAGTTGGATACCAAAATGATTGGAAAGGAACATTTGATTTAGGAAATGGGGGAAAATTACCAGCAGCAACCTATTTCATTTTGATTGAATTCAACGATGGAGAAACTAAACCTTATCAAGGATATATTCAAATTGAATATTAATAACACATAAAAAAGGTATTTGAATATAAAGACTAGAAAATAAATATAGAAAAATGAAAACAAGTATAAAACAACTCTTTGCAGTATTAATGGTAACAGCTTTTAGCCTATCGGTTAATGCACAACAAGAAGTTCAAAGCTCATTGTATATGTTTAATCCAAGCATTTTAAATCCTGCTTATGCAGGCAGTAGAGATGCTTTGAGTGGCGTAGCAGATTATCGTCAGCAATGGGTAAAGTGGAATGGAGCACCAACAACAGCAATGTTGTGTTTACATAGCCCATTGAAAAAGGAAGCAATAGCTTTAGGCCTCAATGTTGTGAATGATAAAATAGGAGCTTCTCAAAACACGGCTTTATATGGAGATTTTGCATATCGCATACGATTGAATAATGGAAAATTTGGCAGAAGTAATAAGCAAATTTTAAGCTTTGGAATTAGAGTTGGCGGCGATTACTTCACAACTAATTTAAGAGATTTGAAAGCAACAGATATAAATGATCAAATCCAAGCAACTAATAATATCACGAAGTTTTTATTTAATGTAGGTGCTGGGGTTTATTATTATGGGAAGAAACATTATGTAGGATTAACCGTTCCGAAATTAATTCAAAACCAAAAATTGAATGTTTCTAATATTCAATCTAAACAACTTGCCCATTACTATTTAGTAGCTGGGTATGTATTTACTATTAATTCGATGTTAGCTTTTAAACCTAGTTTACAAGTTAAATACACTCAAAACGCACCCATTTCAGCAGAAGCAAATGCATCTTTTTTGTTTTTAGATAAATTTTGGATGGGAGCCATGTACAGACATAAAGCTGCCATTGGTTTAAATTTCATGTATCAAATAAGCGATGTGTTAAGAGTAGGATACGCTTATGATTATACGACGACGGCTATGACAAAATTGAGTCCAAGTAGCCATGAAATCATGGTTGGGTTTGATTTAAGAGGAAATAGGAATTCATTTAAAACACCTCGTTATTTTTAATAAAAACATTTCCCTAATAACACTACTGATTAAATATTAACTCTTCAAATTATGACTAAACGATATACTTACCTATTATTAATTACGTTAATTAGTAATGTAATATTTGCTCAAAGCCTGAAAGAAAAAACAGCTGACAAATTTTTTAACGCTTTATCTTATGCTAAAGCTGCTGATTTTTATAAAGAATTGGCAACAGAAAAAAAAGCAAGTTCGCGAAATATTCGTAGGGCTGCAGAGTGTTATAAAAACTTGAATGATTTTAAAAATGCAGAATGTTTTTATGAAAAGTTAGCGTCAACAATTGACTTTAATAGCGATGATGCCTATCAATATAGTCAGGTTTTAAAGTCATTAGGCAACTATAAAAAAGCAGATAAGTATTTAGAAGAAATTTCTGCTAGCAATCCTTATGCGGCGATTACAAAACGTCATCAACAATACAAAGATTATCATATTTTTTTAAAGGTAGACTCAGCAAACTATGTTCTAAAAAACAGTGATATTAGTTCGGAAGAAAGTGATTTTTCTCCTTTTATTTACAACAATGATTTTTATTTCACATCTAGTAGAAGAAATGTTTCGGCTGTAAATAAAACATTTGCTTGGGATGAATCTTTCTTTTTAGATCAGTATGTATGCAAATACGAGAATGGGAATTTCTCAGAGGTTAAAGCTATGTCAAGTGCTATTGATTCTAAATATCATGAAGGTCCCGGTATTATTAGTGCGGATGGTAATACACTTTTTTTAACAAGAAATAATTATCTGGACAAAAAGTTAGGGAAAGACATTAAAAAACAAATTAATTTAAAAATCTATGTTTCTAAAAAAGACGATAAAGGAAATTGGGGAAAGTTTGAGAATTTCCCATTCAATAGCGATGAATATTCAATAGGACATCCAGCAATTTCAAAAGATGGACAAACTATTTATTTTGTAAGTGATATGCCAGGTGGTTTTGGTCAAACAGATATTTATGAAACACATCAAGAAAATGGCACCTGGTCAAAGCCAACAAATTTAGGAGAAGCAATTAATTCGCCTGGCAAAGAAATGTTTCCTACTGTGTTCAATGATGGAACTCTTTTCTACTCAAGTGATGGCAATGCTGGATTAGGTGGTTTAGATATATATATGTCAACTCCTCAAAATAAACGTTTTAACTCCATTCAAAATCTAGGCTATCCTTTAAATTCAAATGCTGATGATTTTTCACTTTTATTAAATAGTGATTTTAAATCTGGATTTATGTCTTCAAATAGAGCAGGAGGAAAAGGTTATGATGATATTTATTCATTCGTAAGTTCAAAAGAAATTATCCCTCAGTTTACAATAAATGGAATTGTTAGGAATAAACTTTCGAAAGAACCTATTTCAAATAGTAATGTTGATTTATATGATGAAAGCGGAATCATTTTGAAATCTATAAAAACAAATGACAAGGGTTATTTTGAATTCCCATTAAGTGCTAATAAATCTTACACATTGGAAGCTGTAAAAGATGAGTATTCGAAGGATATATTATCTGTTAATACAAATGATGTTTCAAACAAGAAATTGAATTCTGATTTATTATTGCAGCCATCAGGTGTATTTGCATTGGCTGGAATAGTGACTAATGGCAAAACTAAAGAGCCCATTAATAATGTAGCTGTGTTGATTAAAAACAAGCTTACTGGCGAAGAAGTTTTAAAAACATTAACAACACAAGTTGGAGATTTTGATAAAATTTTAGGCGCATTAATACCTGGAACTGTTTTAGATTATGACATTCAATTACAAAAAGACGGCTTTATAACTAAAACGATTTCATTTAATCAAATAGTAGTTAAGCCAACTATTTTTAAAATTAATGAACTCATCGATATGACTTTAACACCTAATGGCCAAGGTTCAGAAACGACACCAAGTGAAGCTGATATGTTTGTGTTGAATCCTATTTATTTTGATTTAAATAAGTTTAATATCAGGGATGATGCACAAAAAGAATTAAATAATGTGATTGAAAATTTAAAAGTTAGAAAGAACATAGTAATTGAAATTGTTGCACATACTGATTGCCGAGGATCTATAACCTACAATATGCTATTATCTAAACGCAGAGCTATTGCGACAGCTAATTATTTGAAGTCAAAAGGAGTTAGTGAAAAACAATTTAAAATAAAATACGTTGGTGAAAATCAGTTAACAACAAATTGCCCTTGCGATATAAAGAGCACTGATACCTGTTCTGAGGAGGATCATCAAAAAAACAGAAGGGCAAGCTTTAACGTTATCAAGGCCAAAGTAAGTAATAAAGGTGTAATTAATCATTAGTATTTTAATTTTTTCATGATAAAAAAAGATGCGACAGAGTAGATCAATATTTGTAGAAGTAAAAGACTTAGTTTGGGAAAAAATTAACATTGATGAAATAACTCACATCAAAGAAATTGGTAATTCATCCTTGATTTATAGAAGTGAAGGAGCGTTAATAAAAAGCTGTAAAAAAATGCAGGATATTCAACAAGCATTGCCTATTGAATTTGAACGCGTTCACAAAGCATATATTGTTAATATGCATTATGTAGATACGGTTTGTTTAAAAACAAATACCATTAACATGAAGTTTGATTGTTCTATTAAAATTGGGATAGCTCACAAAAAAAATATTTCGAAGTATTTGAAAATTAGCTAAATTGATTAGCATAAAAAAAGTGTAGTAAAACTACACTTTTTTATAGTTGTGGAGAATATCGGATTCGAACCGATCACCTCTTCACTGCCAGCGAAGCGCTCTAGCCAAATGAGCTAATCCCCCGTTTTTATTAGTGCTTAATTTTTAGGTATTAGTTTTGAATGTATAGCCGTTTTATTAACAACTAAACATTCAACACTAAAAAACTAATTACAGCTTAGCTTTAATTTCAACTAAATCGTAGCCTTCAATAATATCATCCACTTTAATATCGTTAAATCCATCAATGTTTAAACCACATTCGTAATTTGCCGTTACTTCTTTTACATCATCTTTAAAGCGTTTTAAAGAACCTAAACCGCCCGTAAATAAAACGATTCCATCACGAATAACTCTGATTTTAGTATTACGCATTACTTTACCATCTAATACATAGCAACCTGCAATGGTTCCAACTTTTGTAATATTAAATACTTCGCGTATGATAATGTTACAAACTGTTTTTTCTTCAAATTCAGGAGCAAGCATGCCTTCCATGGCTGCTTTTACTTCATTAATTGCGTCGTAAATAATTGAATATAAACGAATATCGATTTCTTCAACTTCAGCTAATTTACGGGCAGTAACAGATGGTCTAACTTGGAAGCCAACGATAATAGCATTTGAAGCACTTGCCAACATAACATCTGTTTCGCTAATGGCACCTACCGATTTATGAATAATATTAACTTGAATTTTTTCAGTTGATAATTTTAGTAATGAATCTGATAAGGCTTCGATTGAACCATCTACATCACCTTTCACAATAACGTTTAATTCTTTAAAATCACCAATTGCTAAACGGCGACCAATTTCATCAAGAGTGATGTGTTTTTGTGTACGAATACCTTGTTCGCGTTGTAATTGTAAACGCTTATTAGCTAGTTCGCGAGCTTCACGCTCATCGCTCATGACATTAAATTTATCTCCAGCGGTTGGTGCACCGTTCAATCCTAATAATTGCACTGGCATTGATGGCCCAGCTTCTTTTACATTAACGCCATGCTCGTTAGTCATTGCTTTTACTCTACCACTATGACAGCCTGCTACAACGATATCGCCAACACGCATGGTTCCTTTTTGAACAATAATATCTACAACATGTCCACGTCCTTTATCTAATTTCGCTTCAATCACTGAGCCAGAAGCTTTTGCTTTTGGATTTGCTTTTAATTCTAAAATCTCAGCTTCCAATACAACTTTCTCTAATAACAGTTCTATGTTTTTTCCCATTTTTGCTGAGATTTCTTGACATTGAACTTTTCCACCCCACTCTTCAACTAAGATATTCATCGCCGATAAAGCTTCACGTATTTTATCAGGATTAGCGCCAGGCTTATCAATTTTATTTATGGCAATAATCATTGGTGAGCCAGCTGCTTGTGCGTGATTGATTGCTTCTTTTGTTTGTGGCATCACGCTATCGTCAGCTGCAATTACAATAATAACAACATCTGTTACTTTTGCACCACGCGCTCTCATCGCAGTAAAAGCCTCATGACCAGGAGTATCTAAAAATGTAATTGATTTTCCGCTATCCATTTTTACATTGTAACTACCAATATGTTGCGTAATTCCTCCAGCTTCGCCTGCAATTACATTTGATTTTCTTATGTAATCTAATAACGATGTTTTACCGTGATCAACGTGCCCCATAATTGTAACAATAGGAGGACGTTCAATTAAATCATTTGGATCTTCAGTTTCTTGTTCTTCAATGGCCTCTTGAACTTCAACACTCACAAACTCAGTTTTGAAACCAAATTCTTCAGCAACAATCGCTAAAGTTTCAGCATCTAAACGTTGGTTAATAGAAACGAACATGCCTAAGCTCATGCAAGTAGAAATAATTTGTGTAACGGATATATTCATCATTTGAGCTAATTGGTTAGCCGAAACAAATTCTGTTACTTTCAACGTTTTCTTTTCTAAATCAGAAGCCTCTAATTCATCAGCTAATTTTTCTTTCACATCATCGCGTTTATCACGACGGTATTTAGACGTTTTTGATTTAGAACCTTTATTACTGAGTCTTGCTAATGTTTCCTTTATTTGTGCTTGAATTTCTACATCTGTTAAAGCTGGACGAGCTTCACGATTTGTGGGAGCACGTTTTGCTTTAGGGTCACCATATTTTTCTTTTGCTCTATCTTTTGCGATTTGAGCTTGTTCAGTCCCAACTTTTTTGATTTCTTCAGCGCTCATACCTCCTTTACGGATGCGTTTACGTTTTTTCTTATCAATGGCAGAAGAATTAACAGGTGCAGTTGTTTTTTGTGGTACTTTAATAACTGGCAATTCTATTTTACCCATTATTTTTGGACCTTCTAGTTTTTGGTAAACGGTTTCATGAAAAACTTCTTTTGCTTCTTCAGAAGGAGTTATTTTTTCTTCCTCTGCAACAGGTTGTTCAATGATGATTGGTTCTTCAACCACTTCTTTTTTGTCTTTTGAAGTATTTTTTTTCGGTTCGGATTTTACTTCACTTTCCTTTTCTTTTTTTGATTTTTTGTCTGGCTTTGTTTTGCTATTAATACTAGACAAATCTACAGTCCCTAATACTTTAGGCCCACTTACTAAAGAAGTGTTTTCTTTAATTTCAGGAGTTTCTTCTAAAGGCGTAATATGAATTTCTAGTGCTTTTTTAGCAGCCGCTTTAATTTCAGCCTCTGCTTTTTCTTCTTCAATTTTTAGAGCGGCAGCATTAGCAATTGCTTTTTGTTTTTGCTCTTCTTCACGTGCTCTAATTACTTTTGGATCTTCAAGAACGATAGATTCGCGCTTCATTTTTAAGCTGCTTGAGCCAATGTGTTGAGCTTCTTCTTTGGCAGATTTATCTCCTGAAAATTCTTTTGATAACAAAGAATATTCTTCATCGCCAATTTTTGCATTGGGATTATTTTCTACCGGACGACCTTTTGAAGCCAAGAATTCGGTTATTTTACCTAATGATAAATTAAATTCTTTCGCTACTTTACTAAGTCGCATTTGTTTTGCTTCTGACATATTATTTTATTTCCTTGTCGTTTTAAATTTCAAATGTGCCTTTTTATTTTACAATAGAATGCTAACTATTATGCAATCACAAACAATCTATTAATCTTCGAATTCCGATTGTAAAACCTGCTTAACATCTTCAATGACTTCAATGGTTAACCCAGTTCGTCTTGCTAATTCATCTGCATCTAACTCTAAAACTGATTTAGCTGTGTCACATCCAACAGATTGTAATTTAGCGATAACACTTTCTTCAATCTCGTCAGAAAACTCAATTAAATCCACATCATCAATATCAACAGTTGTTTCCTCGCTATCTCTATAAACATCAATTTCATAACCAGTTAATTTTCCAGCTAATTTTATATTAAATCCTCCTTTACCAATTGCTAAAGAAATTTGATCAGGTTTTAAAAACACTTCAGCACGCATAGTTTCCTCATTTAATTTAACCGAAGTTACTTTTGCTGGGCTTAATGAACGCTGAATTAACAATGGAATATTTGTTGTGTAATTAATAACGTCGATGTTTTCATTTTTTAATTCACGAACAATTCCATGTATACGAGAACCTTTCATACCAACACATGCTCCAACTGGATCGATGCGATCGTCATAAGATTCTACAGCCACTTTAGCTCTTTCGCCTGGCTCACGAACAATTTTCTTAATAGTGATTAAACCATCAAATACTTCTGGAACTTCCATTTCAAATAAACGCTCTAAGAAGGATGGAGCTGTACGTGACATAATTACAGAAGGCGTGCCGTTTTTAAGTTCTACTTTATATACAACCGCTTTTACCGAATCTCCTTTTTTAAAGAAGTCGGATGGAATTTGTTCTGTTTTTGGGAGCAATAATTCGTTTCCTTCATCATCCAAAAGCATAATTTCTTTTTTCCAAACTTGATATACCTCTGCATTGATAATATCTCCAATGCGCTCTTTGTATTTATTGAATATGTTTGTTTTCTCTAATTCAAGAATTTTTTGAACTAAGTTTTGACGAACTGATAATACATTACGACGACCGATTTCATCAAGCTTTACAAGTTCTGTAACCTCTTCCCCAATTTCAAAATCAGGCTCAATTTTGTGAGCATCGGTTAAACTAATGTGTTTATTTTCATCATAATCAAAACTATCTTCGGCAAATTCATCATCAACAATAGTTCTGTTTTTATAAATTTCAATATCTCCTTTATCAGGATTTACAATAATATCAAAATTTTTATCTGTTCCATATTTTTTAATTAACATGGCTCTAAATACATCCTCAATAATGCTCATTAATGTAGCACGATCAATGTTTTTGTCTTCTTTAAATAATGAGAACGATTCAATTAAATTTACACTTTCCATTGTTTTGTTTTTTTGTTAAAATGGTAATACTGATTTGGTTTCTTTTACGTTATTATATGCGATGGTTATATTTTCTATAACCGTTTGATTCCCTTTGCCTAAAGTTTTTTTCTCTCGTCGCGTTTCTTCAATTACAAATGTGTCATCATTTGCTTCTTTTAAAATACCTTCATGTTTTTGACCTTCTTTCGTTACTACTTTAACTTTAGTGTCTTTATATTTTCTATATTGTTCAATAACTTTGAAAGATTCTGTAGCTCCTGGTGATGAAACTTGCAATTCAAAATCTTCTTTTTCTCTGTCTAAATTGCCTTCGATAAATCTACTTAACTCCACACAATCTGCAATTACAATGTGATTTGGAGCGTCAATATAGACTTCAATTTTACTTCCTTTTAATACTTTAACTTCAACAATAAATTTGTCAGAGCCTTCAAAATGAGACTCAATAAGACTTATGATCGTTTGTTTATTTATCATTTTACCAAAATAAAAAAGGGACTTTAATTCGTCCCTTACCTGTTTTTTTTATTTGAGAATGTAAATGTAGGTAGTTTTTTTTAATTATCCAACTTTTTTTGAATTGATTCGTTGAAAATTCATTTGTAATATAGTGTTTAAGTAAATTTTAGTATTAACCAAATTTAATTAAAAAGTTATGAAAACGTTATTCGGATTCTTTAAAGCTAATAAATTAGCAATTACAACTATTTATGTATTGATGAGTTTGTTATCATTAGCTCAAAATGTTGCGCCAACGCCAGAAGAAAAAGCTAAGGATAATAGCGTAGGGTTTATTATTATTGCTTCTATTTTAGGTGTAGGTATTTTTGGGTATGTTGTTATAACACTTATAGAGCGGTATAATAAAAAGCACAAAAAAAACGTAGATCCTGCGGTTAGGCAACGATTTAATAGCAGGCATCATAGAAGAAATCATCATAAGCCTGTTTAGAAACCATTTCTAAATAATTTGTCTTGAATTGATTTAAGTCATAAATCAAGGCTAATTTTAACATTTAAAATAGACATGAATTTCCTTAATTATCTTAATGTGTTAATAATCAATAGCTTAATAAAAATAATTTTTTTTTGATATTTGTTTCATACAATTATCTTTGTCTCAAATTTAAAACTATAAGACAATGTCAGACATTTCAACAAAAGTAAAATCTATTATCGTAGATAAATTAGGTGTAGAAGAAAAAGAAGTAACTCCAACAGCAAGTTTTACTAACGACCTTGGTGCAGACTCTTTGGATACTGTAGAATTAATTATGGAATTCGAAAAGGAATTCAATATTGCTATTCCAGACGAGCAAGCTGAAAAAATTGCAACTGTAGGTGATGCTATCACTTATATTGAAGCAAATGCAAAAAACTAAAAATTTACTTTAAACTTATTATTTTATGCAATTTAAGCGCGTAGTAGTTACGGGACTTGGTGCTGTTACCCCATTAGGGAGCACTGTAAACGATTATTGGAACAATTTAATAAACGGAGTTAGTGGTGCTGCAACTATTACGCGATTTGATGCGTCAAAATTTAAAACAAAATTTGCCTGTGAGGTAAAGGGCTTTAAAGTTGAAGATTACTTTGATAGAAAGGAAGCTCAACGTCTTGATGCTTTTTCTCATTATGGCATCGCAGCATCTGTGCAAGCTGTTGCCGATTCAGGAATTGATGCAGAAGGAATTGATAAAAACGAGATTGGCGTTATTTGGGGTTCTGGGATTGGTGGTTTGGATACATTTCAAGCTGAAGCGTTTAATTTCGCTAAAGGAGATGGAACACCACGATTTAACCCATTTTTTATACCTAAAATGATTGCTGATATCTGTTCAGGACATATCTCTATCCGTTTTGGATTTAGAGGACCTAATTTTACAACGGTTTCTGCATGCGCTTCTTCTACTACAGCTTTAATAGATGCATTTACTTACATAAGATTAGGTAGAGCAAATGCTATTATTACTGGTGGATCAGAAGCTGCAATTAATGAAAGTGGTATTGGCGGTTTTAATGCTTGCCAAGCTATGAGTTTAAACAACGATAGCCCTGAAACCGCTTCTCGACCTTACGATAAAACACGTGATGGTTTTGTATTAGGAGAGGGTGGCGCGGCACTTGTATTAGAAGAATTAGAACATGCTTTGGCTCGTGGCGCAAAAATTTATGCTGAAGTAATCGGTGGTGGGATGAGTGGCGATGCTTATCATATCACAGCCCCGCATCCTGAAGGATTAGGAGCAACTTTAGTAATGGAAAGAGCATTAAGAGATGCAAATATTTCTCCAAATGAAGTAGATTATATTAATACACATGGCACGAGTACTCCACTTGGAGATGGCGCTGAGTTAAAAGCCATTACAAATGTATTTGGCGAGCAAGCCTACAAAATGAACATTAGTTCAACAAAATCAATGACAGGCCATTTACTTGGAGCTGCTGGTGCAGTTGAGGCTATTGCAACAGTTTTGGCTGTTAAAAACGATATTGTTCCCCCAACAATTAATCACGTTCACGATGATCCTGAAATTGACCCTAAGTTAAATTTGACATTTAACAAAGCTCAAAAACGTACGATCAATGTTGCTATCAGTAACACGTTTGGTTTTGGTGGTCATAATGCAGCGGTTGTTGTAAAAAAATACAACGGTTAATTTTATTTTGAAAATCTTATCGTTTGCTTTAACTTCATTATCAAGAGAAGATAAAGTATTTAAACAAAAATTAAAAAATATTTTAGGCTTTTCACCTACTAATTTAGCTTTATACAAACAAGCGTTTAGGCATAGCAGTTTTTCTAGCGAAATTTCAGAGCATCAACAAAGTAACGAACGCCTAGAGTTTTTAGGTGACGCTATTTTAGGAGCAGTCGTTGCGGAGTATCTTTTTCAATTATTTCCTAAAAAAGATGAAGGTTTTTTAACCCAAATAAGAAGTAGAATTGTGAACGGGCAACACCTTTTTACGTTGTCAAAAAAGTTTGGTCTAGATGCATTACTTCAATCTAAATTAACTAAGAAAGAAAAACTTAGTTCCTCTGCATATGGAGACGTATTTGAAGCTTTGATTGGAGCAGTTTTTTTAGATAAAGGATTTAAGAAAACAAAAAAATTTATTGTTAACACGATTATCAAAACTCATTTAGATTTAAATACGTTGCTCGAAAATGACACGGATTATAAATCTAAATTTCAAATTTTAATGCAGCGTCAAAAAAAACAGTTTGAGTATATAGTTTTAAGCCATGATTTTAGTGGTAAAGAAAAGACATATAATATTCAATTGAATGCAGACGGCCAGGAATTAAGTGTATTTGAGCATAAATCTAAAAAAGTAGCCGAACAAAAAGCTGCGCAATTAGCACTAGAGTTATTAGAAAGAAAAGGAATTTAGTTAAAAGAACGCTCTTATTTGCGCCCCACCAATATTGATTATTTTACTATTTGAAGATTTGCGGCCATCGTAGTTAATTGTAATTTGAATATTTTTATTTAGGTTATGTTGGTAGCTGATATTCCAAGTATAATTATTGCCAGTTTTTAATGCATTAAGCATCTCGTAGGCAATGGCAGTGTTTTCGTTGTCGTTGTATGTAATTTGTATCACATTTATTTTTCCAGTTAAACTTCCTTTTTCTAACTGATTGAATTTGAATTCAAACCCAAAATTATTTATTTCTGCTTTTTGAAAACCTTCTTTCATAATATTTTGCTTAGCATTATAGTTGTAACTCAAGCTCAGTTTAAAAGTCGTATTTGGCTGATAGTTTAGTTTTTGTTCGATATCATAGTATTGTAATGTGTAATTTCTTGAAATTAAAAATTCAGAATTATTTTGTTTGATTCCAAAAACAGTATTGTTTGTAATGCTCCAAGCACGAGTAAAATTTAATCGAATTCTAAATTCGTGATTGGTATTTCCTCTTGTTTCGTAACCATTTATATTAAGTTGCTTGCTTAAATTATTTTGATAGGTGTAATCCATTCCAAATACAGTAGCGCTTTGATTAAAAAAAACACTTTGTCGTAATGATGAATTTAATGCTGTAATCAATGTATCATTTAAATTAATGGTGATTGGATTAAAGGAAAATAATTCCCCATTCTCATTAGTTTTTTTGTCTATGCGGTATACACTTTGAGATGCAAAACGACTAATGAATTTTAACGCTTTTGAATTGTTGTCTTTCAAAAATACACTTGGCCGTAAATTTAAAGAAAAGCTAAATTGATCGTGTAACACTTTTACGTATTGATTTGTGGGGGTATATATTTTAATATATAAAGCTTGGTCACTAAATTGGGCAATTTCAAATTCATTAATTTCTTTTATACCATTGTCGTTATAATCTTTCCAAGCATATGTTCCTTGTCCTGCAGCAACTAATAAATAATAATATTCTTTTTTATTTTCAAGTCCGTAACCTGTTTCATAAAACAAACTTGTTGTTATGAAATTTTTAAAAAATCGTGGAGCATATTCTAATCGACTCAATAACGTATTATCAGGTTTTAAAAATTGACTTCTTGCATTTTTTAATTCTAGTTCGCGATACGTTAATATAACAGAAAACGGATGATTTTTTAAACTATTTACATTTGCTGAAAACCCAGTATTTATTGCTTTTGTCGAGTCTTTTAAATTAGCAGAGTAGGCCTGCATATCTTTTCTTTCGCGGTAAAATACTTTGTATAAATTTCCACTAGTATCTTTATTTGTAATATTGGTTTCCCATTCCCATAATTGGTAACTTCGACTGGTTAAAGAATCGCGACCTGTTTTTTTAAATTTATTTTGTTCAAACTCATCTAACACATTTATTTTTAATTTCCAAAACGTATGCGATAAGGCTGTTTTATGTCTATAAAATTGACTTGTTTCTAAATTGTATTGACTAGTTAAATAGGAACCATTGTATTCAATCGAATTGCGTTCTGTTTTATAAGCGCTCTGTAAGTTGTTTTTTAATCCTTTGTAGAAACTGCCTTCATCAAAAAATGAAATACCATACATAAATTTAGCTTGGTTGTTTTTCTGCAGTCCTATTTGTGCATGGCCTACATGCTGATCTGCATTTATTGGCGCAGTTATAGGTCTATTCCAGTCTCTTTCAAATTCAACGGTTCTGAATCTTTCAATGGGATTAAAAGAGCGTTGCACATATTCATATCCAAAATTATAGATAGCGGTTGATTTTATTTTTTTTGTTGTATCTAATTTTAGGACATGCTGATTATTACTAATTAATTTAAATCCAAGTCCATTATCATCATTAGAATCAAAACTACTATACGTATTGAGGTCATTTTTAGTATAAACACCTTCTACGTCTAAATTATGATTAGCATCAATATTGTAATTTCCTCCAATACTGAACATCTGTTTTTGTTTGGGTGTTACTAAAGGAATGACAGGTTCATAGTTACCTTGTGCTATACCTGAAATTGGAGCAATCCATTTGTAAACTTTTCCATTTGCTGCACTTAATATTTGAATATAATTTCCTGCATTTTCTCCAACGTAACTAAATTTTACTCTATATTTTGCACTATCTGAATTGCTAGAATAAACATAAATGCCTTTGTAGGTGACGCTAACAACAGTATCTTTTTTCCAATAAAAAATATCATTTGTGTTAAAAGTAACTAGTTCAGCACCACTCGAGACCGATTTATTGAGCGTGTCGCCAACTTGATACATGATTAATTTTTGTTGGTCGGTGAGGGTTTGTTGTAATGTTTTATTTTTGTTGTCTTGTTCTCCAAAAAAATTGATTCGTAATTTCAATTTTTTCATTTCAATCTCTTCACTAAAAAAATACAATGATCGCGCGTAATTTCTTTCAGCATATTGCATTTCCACAATGATACGTTTATCCTTTGTTATGATTTGTTTTGCTGTAAACGTAATCTCGGATGTATTATAATCAATGATGTAATCATGTTCCTGCCCGCGTTGTAATAATTTCCCGTCAATATAAACTCGCTCCGTTCCTGAAAGTGTAATAATAAATAATTCGTTATCTGCACCTTTTAATCTGTAAGGACCTTGATTGTTTTCTATTCCTTGAATAGTGTTTCGTGCAAATTTACCTTTACTTACAGCGCCACTCACCTGCGTTTTAAAAGTTATAGTCTTATTATTAATGGTGTCACTTGAATTATTAGATAGATATAATCCTTGCGAACGTTTATAAAAATTCATGAAATAACTCGTTGGTTTTTGTAATTGAAAATCCCCTACAATGAGTTTCGATGTTTTGTTTGATAATTGAACAAATACTTTATCAAATTCCTGAAGTTGAGCCGTTGTGCCATCTGCTTGAAATGGAATATTATCATCCGTTGCGGCTAAAAGTAGATCAACATCTTGGGTTAGTTTTCCATTCACTTGTAAATTTAAACTCGAATTAACCACTACGTCTTGATTATTTCCGAAACTTATTCCTCTGCTAATACTACCATTTTTATTTAATCCATCATTAATAAATCCTTCATTAATTAATTCACTACCTTTAAAAGCTAATGAAATTGGGCTTTGTGGAAGAGATAAATCTTTTGTAAGTAAAGAAGTGCTTTTATGAAAGTATGATTTTTCATAGTTGAAAGCAAATGTTTTAAATGATATCTGTAAAGTGTCGTTTATTTTTTTTTTAAACACAATGTTTTTTTTAGGATAATTGATGGTGTAATATGAAGTGTCTACAATCCTATTTTGTCTTTTGATTTTAATTGATCCAGGGATTATACTGAGTGTGTCTAAGAAAATAGTATCATTTTTAGGAATGTATATTTTTGTTTTTACGTTTGATTGGGCCTGTGTTTGAAATACTATTCCAAAACAATAAATACTGATATATAAACGTAAAAACCTCACCTGTTGAATAACGATTTATAAATATAGAAATTGTATTTTTAAGCATTAATATTATTTTATGAAGATTATCACATACAATGTAAATGGCATCAGAGCCGCCATGAATAAAGGCCTCGTTGAATGGTTAAAGGCGTCTAATCCTGATGTGCTTTGTTTGCAAGAAATTAAGGCAACTCCAGATCAAGTTGATGTTAATCAGTTTGAAGCCTTAGGGTACAATTTGTATTGGTATCCAGCTCAAAAGAAAGGGTATAGTGGCGTGGCGATCTTCACTAAATTAAAGCCATTACACGTTGAATATGGTTGCGGCATGGAGGCCTACGATTTTGAAGGAAGGATGATTAGAGTTGATTTCGAACCTTGTTCTGTGTTGTGTGCTTATCACCCAAGTGGGAGTAGTGGCGAAGAGAGACAAGCGTTTAAAATGAAGTGGTTGGAAGATTTTCAAATCTACATTAATCAGTTGAAGTCATCCATTCCTCATTTAGTTTTAGTAGGGGATTATAATATTTGTCATAAACCAATAGACATTCATAATCCTAAATCAAACGCCCAAACTTCTGGTTTCTTGCCAGAAGAGCGAGATTGGTTTGAGCAGTTTATTCAATCTGGATTTATAGATTCATTTCGTTATTTTAATCAAGATCCTCATCATTATTCGTGGTGGAGTTATAGGGCAGGTTCGCGAAGTAAAAATTTGGGATGGAGAATTGACTATAATTTGGTTTCAAACCACTTAGAAAAGCATATAAAACGTTCTGTGATTTTGGCCGATGCTATGCATAGTGATCACTGTCCTGTTTTATTGGAACTAGAATTCTAAAAATAATGTAAAAAATATTATTTTTTTTGGATTTATACTCTATATTTGTTTTGTTACAAAAACACAATTTTGAGTATGAAAAAGCATTTAAGCGTAATTATTTTATTGTTAGTAGTAATTACATCATGTTTCGACGAAAAAAAAAACGAGCATGAATCAACAGAAGTTAAGGGCGGAATGTTCATGGGTGGAGTCATGAAATTGAATGAAGTTGAAGGTTTAAAAAGTTTAAATCCTATTAGTATAAATGAGTTGAATGGAGCCCACATTGGAACTCAAGTTTATGAAGGCTTGGTTAAATTTAATCAGCAAGATTTATCAATCATGCCAGCTATAAGCAGTCATTGGGAAAGTAATGAAAATCAAACTGAATGGACCTTTTATATAAGACAAAATATCAAGTTTCATAATGACTCTTGTTTTCCTGATGGAGTAGGTCGATTTCTAGTGGCGAATGATATAAAATATTGCTTCGATAAATTATGCTTGGAAGATCCTAACAACATTCAGTTTAGTATGACATTTAAAGATAGAGTGATTGGGGCTAATGAGAGTTATAATGCATCTAAAGAAGGAAAGGCAATTGGAGTAAGTGGCGTTAAGGTTTTAAATGACTCCATGCTTACGATTTCTTTAAAAAATCCTTTTGCTGATTTTCTAAATATTTTAGCTACACCAGGTTGCTGGATTTATCCTCATGAAGCAGTAGATAAGTATAAATCAGATTTCCGGGTGAATCCAGTTGGAACTGGCCCTTTTTATTTAGAATCCATAAATGAAGGTCAATCCATTATTTTGAAAAAAAATAATGATTATTATTTGGTTGATAAATTTGGAAATAAACTACCTTATTTAGACGGAATAAAATATTCTTTTATTAGTGAAAAAAAATCTGAGTTATTAGAATTTAAATCAGGTAATTTAGATATGCTTTACCGTTTACCGATAGAGTTTTCTCATGAATTAATGGGTGATTTAGATAAAGCTAAAGAGCATAAAAATGAGTTTCAAATTTTAAGTTCACCTTCACTTTATACCAATTATATAGGATTTAATTGTAATAGTGCAATCTTTAGTAAAAAAGAAGTCAGGTTGGCTTTTAATTACGCGATTGATCGGCATAAAATTGCAGATTACACCATTCAAGGTGATGGCAGCGCAGCAGATTATGGCATGGTGCCTTATAATGAAAGTTTTAAAAAAGATGGTTATGATTTTTCTGCTTTGAAAGCATATAAACTGGATGTGGCAAAAGCAAAAGCTTATTTAAAAAAAGCTGGCTATCCTGATGGTAAAGGATTTCCTAAATTGACCTTAGAAATTAATAATGGAGGTGGTGATAAAAATATTTTAGTAGCCACTGTTATTCAAAAAATGTTGAAGGAGCATTTAAATATTGATATTGAAATCAATACCCTGCCATTAACTGAACATGTTGAGCGAGTTGCTTCAGGTAAAGTTGATTTATTTGCTTTTAGTTGGATTGCTGATTACCCTGCGCCTGAAACATTTTTAACCTTATTTTATGGAAAGCATTTACCTTTAAAAATAGCAGATAATTCATATATTAATAAATTTAGATTTAAAAACAGTCGTTTTGATTCTTTGTTTTTGGCTTCTTATGCTATATCAGATAAGATTTCACGTTACAAATTATTGTCTGAAGCTGAGCAAATAGTTTTAGATGAAGCACCATTTATGCCTATTTTTTATCTAGAAAATTTTAGGCTAGAGCAGGTAAATGTTCGCAATTTCCCTGAAAACGCATTGAATTATATGGACTTAACGGAGGTTTATTTATTACCGAAGGATAAGATGCCAAGAAAGTAACAGGCCAAAAATTTTAGGCATATAATTTTCTCAAATCAATTACTCTATAAGTATTTTGATAACCATGTTTCATTTAATGGAACAGTCCAATTATTAATTAATTCTTTAGAATGTGTAATTGTGTTATTATACACAATTGTATTTTCGGTTATTTTTCTGGATACAAGAAGCTCTTTTATATCAGATTGATGGGCAGTATAAAATTGACCATTTTCTTCATACGCTATGAGCATCCTATTGAGTAATTCAATATTTAAATACTGTTCTTGTTCTTTTACAAAACGCACTTGTTTATCAATGCTACAGCCACTTGCATTGTAGGAATCTTCATTAACTTTAAAGATTAATAATCGATTTTTATATAATTCATAGCTAGCATCTAACTTCACATCATGCGCTGTCCATGAATTTACAAATACATCGCACCTATTTTTAAAGTCTGCTAATTGCTCGCTTGTTAATTCTTTACTTAATGTATATATCCAAATTCGTTGGTTCATTTTATAATTGTATTTAAAAAAATTAAATAAACTTACATTTTCTACTTGCAAAGGCGCACATTCTTAATAAGATTACACCGTGCTTAAATCTAGAAATATTCGTTTCGCCGTATGTTCGTTCTCTATAACGTATTGGCACTTCCACAATTTTTAAATTTAATTTATGTGCACCAAATAATAAATCAAAATCGCCAAATGGATCAAACTCACCAAAGTAAGAACGATTTTTTGTGAGCTTAATATAATCTTCTCTAAACATCACTTTAGTTCCGCAAAGAGTGTCTTTAAAGCGTTGCTCGAGTAACCAAGTAAATGCCCAACTAAAAAAATGATTCCCTAAATAATTTAAAAAACGCATCGCCTCTTTATCCATAGGATAAACTAATCGTGTGCCATTAATAAAATCACCTTTGCTTCCTGCTATAGCATCATAAAATTTCGGAATGTCTTCAGGTGGAACAGTTAAATCTGCATCTAAAATCATTAGAATATCTCCTGTTGCAATTTTATAACCTTCTCTTACTGCGTCAGCTTTTCCTTTACCTTTTTGTTGACCAATTTTTATGTCATGAGTAGCAGAATACTTTTTCTGAATTTCTTGAATTTTATCCCAGGTATCATCGGTACTATTTCCTTCAATAAAGATAATTTCGACATGCTTCCCAAATTTCGGCAAACGTGTAATCGCATTTTCAATATTACCACTTTCGTTACGAGCCGGTATTACAACTGTAGTACTGTATTTTGTTTTATAATCCTCCTCGTTACTTAATGGTAATGGTTTTGCAAATGAGTAAGTGTTTAAACTAAAAAAACGAAAGAAAGGGAATTTTGCTAAAACTAAATTAAAAAGTTCAGCAATTATAGGAATATATAATGGAAAAATAAATCGTTTACTATTTCTATAGACATCGAAACCAGATACAAATAATAAATTATTAACGTCTTTAGAATTCAACCAATTTTGAGTGGGTGTTTTTGTTTTCAACCCAAGTAATTCTGCAAGTTTTAAGGCTGGCTCCCACAATGAATTATAATACTGAACAATCACTTTTGTATTGGGATGACTTACTTTTTTGACTTGCTCAAACACAACTTGTATATCATCAACAAAGCCTATTAAATTACTGATGATGATGTAATCATAGGTTTTTGTTAGAGTAATGTTAGTGGCATCCATTACTAAAAATCCAATATTTTTATCTTTGTGTTTTTCTTTTGCCCAAGCAATTTGACCTTCGCTAAAGTCAATACCAGTTTTTTCACAACCTGCGATATTTGCAATTAAATCACCACTTCCACAGCCTATTTCTAAAACCGAACTATCTTGATGCGAAAAATAATTACAGTAATCGGTTATTTCATTCCAATAATAATTGGTTATACCTCTTGATTTTTTTTTAGAGGCAAGAACGTTAAAATAGTCTTTAATATTTTTCAAAATGTATAGTAATAATTATATAAAAATACATATTTTTTTTGAAAGCTATCTCCGAAAAACACAGTATTAAAACTACTTCATTTTATAAAACTGAAAATTACAGTTTAAAAATTAGCACTTATTTTCTCATTAATAGTTTAATAATTCTTGAATAGCAATTTCTACTTTATCCGCATTTGGTAACATGGTTTTTTCTAAAATAGAATTTAGTGGAATAGCTGGTAAGTTTTCTGCACCAATGACTATGACAGGAGCGTCTAAATGTTTAAAACACTTTTGAGAAATTCTTGAAGCGATACTCTGTGCAAATCCATTAAAGACTGGCTCTTCAGTTAACACCATACATTTTCCATGCTTGGAAGCACTTTCAACAATAGCAACTTCATCAATGGGGGCAATAGTTCTTAAATCAATTATTTCAACTTGCCCTTCAAATTTTTTAGCAGCGCTTTTAGCCCAGTAAACACCCATTCCGTAGGTTATAATTGTAATCGATTTTCCATTACTCACGTTTTGCTCACTTGCACTTTGAACCGTTCTTGCTTTTCCAAAAGGTATAACATAATCTTCATCAGGCTCTATTGTTTTGGCGTCTTCAGTCCCTTTTATTTTACTCCAGTACAAGCCTTTATGTTCTAGCATAACTACAGGATTTGGATCGTAGAAAGCAGATTTCATCAATCCTTTTAAATCAGCACCTGTGCTTGGATACGCAATTTTAATTCCTTTAATATTTGCGAGTACACTTTCAACAGAACTTGAATGATATGGACCGCCACTTCCGTAAGCTCCAATTGGAACACGAATGATACAACTCACTGGCCATTTACCATTACTCAAATAACATGAACGACTTACTTCAGTAAATAATTGATTTAAACCCGGCCATATATAATCAGCAAACTGAACCTCCACAATTGGTTTTAAACCAACTGCACTCATTCCAACTGTACTCCCAATTATAAATGCTTCTTGTATGGGTGTGTTAAATACACGTTCATCACCGAATGTTTGCGCTAAGGTCGCAGCTTCTCTAAAAACACCACCTAGACGTTTTCCGACATCTTGACCATATAATAATGCTTCAGGATGCTTTTCCATTATTTCTCTGATAGCAAATAATGCGCTATCAACCATCACTGTTTTTTCTTTACCACTTGGTGCTCTTTCTCCTTTTTCATCCATTATTGGAGTTGGGGCAAAGTCATGTAAAAATAAATCTTCTGGCCTTGGGTCTTCTTCTAATAAGGCTTTTTGATAATCAGATTCGACTAGAGCTAAGACTTCATCTTCTATTTTTTTAATTTCTGAAACATCCATACCTGCTACAATTAATTGATTGCGTAAACGAGGTAATGGGTCTTTTTTAGCAGCCTCATCTAAATCATCTCTGTACCATTCTTTACGAACCCCTGATGTATGATGGTTTAATAAAGGAACTTTGGCGTGGACCAACATCGGCCTTCTTTCCTTTCGTATGATTTCTAGGCATTCCTGAATGGTGTTATAAGAGGTAATGAAATCTGTACCATCAATGGTACGAGTTTCTAATCCTTTAAATCCTTTGGCGTATTCTGTAATATCTTGAGAACGAATTTCTTTTGCATGAGCAGAAATATCCCATTCATTATCTTGTACTAAATATAAAATCGGTAATTTTTTTAGAGTTGCCATTTGAAATGCCTCAGCAACCTCACCTTCGGTGCAACTTGCATCACCTAAAGAACACACTGCAACAGGATTTTTTCCTTGATAGTCTTTTTGTAAATGATTTAATTCTAAATACTGTAAACCCATGGCAATTCCAGTTGTAGGTATCGCTTGCATGCCCGTTGCGCTGCTTTGGTGCGGAATTTTAGGCATATCCTCTCTTCGTAAACTTGGATGTGAATAATATGTTCTTCCACCTGAAAATGGGTCATTACGCTTTGCTAATAATTGAAGCATTAACTCAAACGGTTGCATACCTATTGCTAATAAAATACTATCGTCGCGGTAATACGGACTCACAAAATCTTGCGGTAATAATTGTAGTCCTAATGCTAATTGAATTGCCTCATGACCGCGAGAAGTAGCGTGAACATACTTAGCAGTTATTTCTTTATTAGCTTCATATAGTTCTGCCATACTTTTAGCAGTATACATTAATCTATATGCTTTTTTTAAAGTTTCGTTAGGAATTTTTGTTTTCACAGACTGTAGTTTCTATTGTGGTAATTGGTAATTAAATATATGTTTATTTTTTTTAAACGATGTCATCAAATTACTTGATTTATTCATTTTGTTTTATTTAATGATGACTCCTTTTTTGTCAATAAACGGAATCATTTGAAAGTTAGTTTCGATTATGGATTCTGGTAAAAAAATAAATTTTTTATCATACATTTTTTCTCCAATTGTAAAACTAATCCAATACTCATTACTAATACCAAACACTTCTTTAGAAACGGGTTCAATGAGTTTATAATCTAATGATTGTACTTCTTCAAACAAATGACGAAGTGTACTAGTCTTTTTTTTGACCTCATTAATAACGCCATAACCCGTTGATGTAATTAATACATTAGTTATATCTTCCTCTCTAAAATTAAAAATATAGGCGTTGTACTCATCTAATCCTTCATGTTCTTTTACAATGGCTATGCCGATGTCGTGCACTTCAGGAAATATAATATCTTTTATCATTTTTTTATTTTAAAAGCAGATGGGATAATTAAATTAACTTAATTAAATAATTTTCTTTTTTTCCTTTACTAACTAATAAATAAGTTTGGTTACTAAAAAAACTGAGATCAATGAGTGCGTTTACATCCGTTGTTTTTACTTTATTTATACTTAGAGCATTTCCAGTAATCATCTTGCGAGCTTCGTTGTTGCTAGGAAATACTGCTGCTTTTTCTACGAGTAAGGTAACAATGTTAATGGGGTTTGCTAATTCGTTTTTATTCATTTCGAATGTATCGATGCCACTTAATAATTTTTCAAATTTAGCAGTATCTAAACTTGAAATATCGTCGGCTTTAGCTTTAAATAAAAATTCTGCGGTAGCCACGGCGTCGATATAATCTGCTTCACTATGTACACGAATGGTTATTTCTTTTGCTAGTGCTTTTTGTAAATGTCTTTCGTGAGGTGCAGCCTGATGGTTTAATTCGAGGGCTTCAATTTCAGTTTGAGATAACAGTGTAAAAATGCGAATGTAATTTTTCGAATCTTCATCACTTACATTTAACCAAAATTGATAAAATTTATAAGGAGATGTTTTTGTTCTGTCTAACCATATATTTCCACTTTCAGATTTTCCGAATTTCGTACCGTCTGATTTTTTTATGAGATGTGTTGTTAAAGCAAATGCTTCGCCACTTGCTTTTCTTCTTATAAATTCAGTTCCCGTTGTGATGTTTCCCCATTGATCAGAACCTCCCATTTGAATTTTACAATTTTTTTCTTTCCACAAATGGTAAAAATCGTAGCCTTGAATAAGTTGGTAACTGAATTCGGTAAACGACATGCCTGTTTCACCATTAATTCGATTTTTAACTGAATCTTTAGCCATCATATAATTTACAGTAATGTGTTTTCCAGCATCACGAATAAAATCTAGGAACGAATAATTTTTAAACCAGTCGTAATTATTTACCAATTCAGCACTATTTTCCCCACAATCAAAATTTAAGAATTGTTGCAATTGTCTTTTTATGCCTTCAATATTTTTATTTAAGGTATCTGCGTCTAATAAATTTCTCTCTGCTGATTTTCCGCTAGGATCTCCAACCATTCCAGTTGCACCACCCACTAATGCCAGTGGTTTATGCCCAGATAACTGAAATCGAACTAATGTCATGATTTGCGCTAAACTACCAACGTGCAAACTATCGGCTGTTGGATCAAATCCAATGTAGCCAGTAGCCATTTCTTTATCTAATAATTCTTTGGTCCCAGGCATTACATCGTGAAGGATGCCACGCCATTTGAGCTCTTCTATAAAATTTGAATTCATGTCGTATTAAAATCTAAAAATAGAAATAATTAACGAAGAATTTTATTTTTTTAGTTCATTATTCAGATAATTCAAAACGAACGGTTCTGTTTTTGCGCTGATTATTGGATGAATTATCAAATAATGGATCGCTTGAACCTTTACCTACATTTTTATTGAAGTTATTTCTGTTAACACCACGTTTCATAAGTTCTTGTCTTACATATGTTGCTCGCCTAATTGAAAGTATGTCGTTGAATTCTTTCGTTCCTTTAACACAGGTATGCCCTGTAATATTTATTTTTAATCTTGGATTTTGTCTAATTAATTTCGCAATTTCGTTTAATCTTTTCAATCCATTTTCTTGGAGTTGAGAGCTATTCAATTCAAAGACAACATCTACAGCTATATCGTTAATTTTAGATAATATTTCTGTATTTATTTTCAATAACTCCTCATCAGATATTGCTTCTTCATTTATTTTAGATGAAGCAACGTTTGTTTTTAACTTTTCAACTACTATATTTTTTTCCGATTTAGTGATGTTATTAGAAGTTTTTGCTTTCTCTGTTTCCACAGCTTTTTCAAGTGCGACTAACGTTTCTGATTTAGTGATGTTGTTAGGCGTTTTTGCTTTCTCCGTTTCTACAGCTTTTTCAAGTGCGACTAACGTTTCTGATTTAGTGATGTTGTTAGGCGTTTTTGCTTTCTCCGTTTCTACAGCTTTTTCAAGTGCGACTAACGTTTCTGATTTAATGATGTTGTTAGGTGTTTTTGCTTTCTCCGTTTCTACAGCTTTTTCAAGTGCGACTAACGTTTCTGATTTAGTGATGTTGTTAGAAGTTTTTGCTTTCTCTGTTTCTACAGCTTTTTCAAGTGCAACCAATGTTTCTGATTTAGTGATGTTGTTAGGCGTTTTTGCTTTCTCCTTTTCTACAGCTTTTTCAAGTGCAACCAATGTTTCTGATTTAGTGATGTTGTTAGAAGTTTTTGCTTTCTCTGTTTCTACAGCTTTTTCAAGTGCGACTAACGTTTCTGATTTAGTGATGTTGTTAGAAGTTTTTGCTTTCTCCGTTTCTACAGCTTTTTCAAGCGCGATTAACGTTTCTGATTTAGTGATGTTGTTAGGCGTTTTTGCTTTCTCCGTTTCTACAGCTTTTTCAAGCGCGACTAACGTTTCTGATTTAGAGATTTCATCTGGTTCCTTTGTTTTTTCAGATACGTCATTATTTTCTTTATCAGTTAAATCATCATCATTTTTTTTCTGGTTAATATCAACTAATTTTCGGGATGTCCTTTTGTTTATAAAATATTTGGCGGTTTTGCAAACAGAATAGCCTACCATCACTTGATGGGAAGTGCCTAAATTTATTGTGTTTTTCGATGTTCCGTAATCAAAACTATAAGCAACTTTTATGTTTCCAAGTTTTGCTCCAACCAATGCCATAGCTCCATAATTACTCCGATACCCAATGCCTAGTGATAGTGTTTTTATAAAGTTAAAATTTACAATTCCTTCTATAACATTATTTCCTCGCAAAGTATAGCGGTTAACTATCCAAGGTTCTATTTCACATTTTTTGTCTTTTTGAAATACATAAGAAACTTGTGAGTTTAATTGGGGCAATGTTTTATAAGCACCACTTCCATTGAAATCAGGGTTAGTATTGTATAAATGTAAGACAGAAATACCAGCTTTTAATTTATTGTCGATGAGCATGGCCCCAAATTCACTATCAAATCCATTAGCGGTTTGTTTGATGTTGTTGTTTAAATTAACATCATTTAAATCAATAACAATGGCATTTTGTGAATTGAGTGAAGCTTGAGTGAAGCCTATCCCTAGACCAAAATGTACTTTAGCTGTTTCGCTCACTTTAAATCGATAGCTGTAACCGAAAGTAGCTCCTAAAACATTTAACAATCCTTGCGTTTGCGAATTAATGCGCAGTGCTAAAGCGTTATATTTACCAAATGCTGATTGTACATTTAATTGTAAGGCTTTTGGCGCTTCTTTCATGCCAATCCATTGAGTTCTGTAATGAGCATTAACTTCGTTACATGAGGCACCGGCGTAAGCTATATTTAATTGCAATGGGTCAAGACTGTATGTATTAAATAGACTTGCTTGTTGCGATAACATCAGTCCTCCTTTTAAAAGGAAGATGATAGTTAAATAGTTTAAGATTACTTTCATATACTGAGTTTTTTATAATTCTTTTAATTTTTAAAGGATGCTATCGCGTTATGGTTATACTTCCTTTGTATAATAAGGTTGATCCATCTTTAATAAAATAATAATAGACCCCATCTGGTAAATTCTCTCCGTTTTTCTTGCCATCAAAATCATTATTGTAATTTTTATCCGCATGAAATACTTTTTGATTATAACTATCAATGATATCAACACTATAATTTTTTATAAGTAATGGTACATTTAACTTCCATGTGTCATTAACACCATCGCCATTTGGGCTCATGTAATTGGCAATAATTAAATCAGCAAGTACTTTTACTGAAATAGTATCACTTGCCACACAGCCATCAATTGAAGTGACGGTTAATATATAAACAATGTCATTTAATGGTGTTGTAATAGGATTGATAACAGTTGTTGAATTTAAGAAATCACTCCCTGTCCATAAGTAATATGCAGCTCCAAATTGAGATGGATTAAATTGATAATTTTCTCCTAAAGCAACCTCAATATCAGATCCAATATATACTGTTGGATTTGAGTATGCTAATAGCGATACAGTTGCTGTACTTGAACATCCAAATCCATTTGTACCAACCACAGTATAGGTTGAATTTATAATAGGGCTTACGTTTATGGCAGCAGCTGATTCTCCTGTATTCCAAGTATACGTAGTTGCGCCACTGGCTGATAAGTTTGCAGAAGAGCCAATACATATTCCTATACTGCTTCCTAATGCATTCACAGTAGGAGTAGGGCTTACACCAAGTAGTAGGGTTGTATAAGTAGAACAGCCATTTACATCCGTTCCATTAACTGAATATGTAGTGTTTACAATAGGGCTGACGTTTACACTAGATGTATTAGCACCTGTACTCCAAGTATAGGAGTTAACTCCGCTCGCTAAAATGTTTGCGCTTAATCCTGCACAAATAGTTGGTGAACTAGCCGTTAAATTTATTATTGGATCAATAAACAAACTAACGGTTTGCGTACTGGTATTTACACAACCTAAAGCGTTAGTGCCACTCACAAAATAAGTAGTACTTAGGCTTGGTGTTACAGATACACTCGTGGTATTTGCACCCGAATTCCAAGTATAGCTTGTTGCTCCCACTACGGATAACGTTGAACTGAATCCTGAACAGATTGATGTTGAACTTGCGGAAACCGTTAAGCTTGGCAGGGCATTAACAGTTACAACGCTTATGGCGCCAACAGTATTTGTACATCCATCTGAGTTAGTTCCCGTAACAGTATAGGATGTAGTTGTAGTTGGGCTTACGATATCAGTTCCGCTTGAGAAGGTGTATGTAGCTGCACCTGCAGGTATCATGGTAAATGTTTCGCCACTACAGATTGTTCCAGAATTAACAGTAATGATTGGTAAAGGCAATACAAGCACTGTACTTACTACAGTATTAGAACTGATGCACCCTTCTGCACTGGTACCAGTGATACTATAGGTTGAGGAAACAGATGGACTTACGGTGGCAGCACCTCCGCCATAGTAGGTATAGGTGGCAGCACCTGCAGGTATTAACGATAATGCTCCTCCCGAACAAATAACTCCACTATTGACTGTAATCGTAGGTGTGATGTTAACGGTGATTGTTGAAAGAGCAGGGGCCACATTGACGCAACCTTGTGCACTCGTTCCATTAACACTGTATGTTGTGTTGATTAAAGGATTAACTACGTTACTGCCACTAGAGTATGTATAGGTAGCTGCTCCATTTGGAATTAAAGTAAATGAATTACCAGTACAAATCACGCCAGTATTGACTGAAATGGTTGGCGTTATGTTTGCCGTTACCGAACTAATAGCGGTATTAGCACTGATACAGCCTTGCACGCTTGTACCCGTTACACTGTAAGTTGTATTAATTAAAGGATTCACCACATTCGTTCCACTAGAGTAG
>JBIISW010000246.1:0-2712 GCA_044340865.1 Bacteroidia bacterium
ACCTTTGCAAACAATTCGGCAACACTAATCACTTTTATTTTTGGACTATCATGTTTCAATGGAACTGTATCGGTTACAATCAATTCTGTTAATTTCGAGTTATTAATATTGTCATACGCTTTTCCAGATAAGATCGCATGAGAACAAACCGCTCTTACGCTTAATGCGCCGCGTTCCATCATCATGTCAGCAGCTTTGCATAATGTGCCACCTGTATCTACTAAATCATCTACCAACACAATATTTCTTCCTTCAATATCTCCAATCGCCGTCATATGATCAACAACATTTGCCTTTGTACGTTGCTTGTAGCAAATAACAATTTCTGCTTTAAGATGCTTTGCATAAGCATTTGCACGCTTACTTCCACCCATATCAGGCGCTGCAATGGTTAGATTTGGTAAATTTAAAGATTGAATGTATGGTAAAAATATAGATGAAGCATATAAATGATCAACGGGAATATTAAAAAATCCTTGAATTTGATCGGCATGTAAATCCATCGTCATCACACGTGTTGCACCAGCTAAGGCTAACATATCGGCAACCAACTTGGCTCCAATTGCTACACGAGGCTGATCTTTTCGATCTTGACGAGCATATCCAAAATAAGGAAGTACGGCAATCACTTCTTTTGCAGAAGCACGTTTAGCAGCATCTAACATTAATAACAATTCCATTAAATTGTCAGAAGGAGGCATCGTAGATTGTATAACAAATACACTTTGACCTCTAATGCTTTCTTCGTAAGATACTTGAATCTCACCATCACTAAAGGAATAATGAGACATTTGACCTAATTCTTTTCCGTAAGATTTTGCAATCTTTTCGGAAAGTACTTGAGTAACACTACCTGAAAATAATCTAACGTCTGTTTCCATGTTGTTTTTAAAGGGACACAAATGTAGCCTTTTTAGTGATTTTTACAATGTTTATCATAGTTTTTTTTGTTTAATTAAAATTCTGACTACATTTGCGACCCGAATAATTGAATAACAATCAATTTTTAGGAAAAAATGCCCAGCTGGCGGAATGGTAGACGCGCTGGTCTCAAACACCTGTGGGAAACCGTGCCGGTTCGAGTCCGGCGCTGGGTACGAATAAAAAGGTCACATAAGGAAACTGAGTGGCCTTTTTTAGTTAAGGTAAGTTGCTATATTTTTACAAAAAGAAATATTCTCCCTATTTATTTTATTATTTTTACACTTCAAAATAACTATTGAAATATGAGATTGAATAAATCAACCATTATTCAATAGTGTAAAAACTAAAAAACAAGTTATGATTATAGAGCCAAGAATGCGCGGATTTATCTGCTTAACATCTCATCCAGAAGGTTGTGATAGAAATGTTTTAAATCAAATTAATTACACAAAATCAAAAGGCGACATCAATGGTCCAAAAAAAGTATTAGTTATTGGAGCGTCAACAGGTTTTGGTTTAGCTTCAAGAATTACAAGTGCTTTTGGGTCACAAGCATCTACTATTGGTGTGTTTTTTGAAAAACCAGCTGCAGAAGGAAAGCCAGCTTCTCCAGGCTGGTACAATTCGGCAGCATTTGAAAAATATGCACACAAAGCTGGTTTATATGCTAAAAGTATTAATGGTGATGCGTTCTCCAACGAGATAAAACAACAAACCATTGATTTGATAAAAAAAGATTTAGGACAAATTGATTTAGTCATTTATAGCTTGGCATCGCCTGTGAGAACAAATCCTAACACTGGTATTACTCATAAGTCGGTATTGAAACCAATAGGTAGCACATTTAGTAATAAGACCGTAGATTTTCATACAGGAATCGTATCTGATATTTCCATTGAGCCCTGCAATGATGATGATATTAAAAACACCATCGCTGTAATGGGAGGTGAAGATTGGGAAATGTGGATAGATGCTTTGAAAAACGAAAATCTATTGTCGCCTAAAGCGATGACGATTGCTTATTCATACATAGGGCCAAGCCTAACCGAAGCTGTATACAGAAAAGGAACTATTGGCCGTGCTAAAGACGATTTAGAAGCAACTGCATTTAAAATATCTGAAAAACTTTCCAGTATAGATGGTAAAGCTTTTGTTTCTGTTAACAAAGCATTAGTAACGCAAGCGAGTTCGGCTATTCCAGTTATACCATTATATATTTCTCTTCTTTATAAAACAATGAAAGAAGCAGGAATTCATGAAGGATGCATTGAGCAAATTCAACGACTTTTTAAAGATCGCTTATATTCTGGTAACACAATTCCTGTTGATGAAAAAGGAAGAGTGCGCATAGACGATTGGGAAATGAGAGAAGACATTCAGGCTAAAGTGGCTGACCTTTGGATTAAGGCCACTACAGATACACTAGGGGCATTAGGTGACCTTGAAGGCTATAAGTCAGATTTCTATAATTTGTTTGGATTTAAAGTGGGTGATGTAGATTACAACAATGATGTGAATGAATTAGTAAACGTGCCTAGTTTAAGTTAGTTAATTGTTTTATTAAGCATAAAAAAAGCAGAAGATTTCTCTTCTGCTTTTTTGTTTTCAATTGTTATTTGATTTTAGTTCTTAATCACTTTAATGGTTTGTTGTTTACCATTTTGATTTAAGTTCATAAAATATAAACCGTTGTTCTGGTTTTTAAGATTGATCGTTTGTTTTCCTGCCGATACAGTTTCAGTGTATACAACTTGCCCTAACGCATTAGTAATCGTTATTTGTGTTGTT
>JBIISW010000247.1:0-2703 GCA_044340865.1 Bacteroidia bacterium
AAGACGCATCGAGTTACACAACCGTAAGTGAAAATGTGATTGAAACAGAATATGAAATTAAATTAAACTACACGATTCCGAGCGATGGTAAAACACATTTTGCTGCCATCTTAGTGAAAGATTTAAAAACATTGTACCGTTACAAAGCCATTCCAAAATTAAACAACAACGTGTATTTAACGGCTGTGTTGCCCGATTGGGAAGACGCAATCACGATGGGTGGCGAAGCCTCTATTTATTACGATGGTTCTTACGTAGGCCGTACCAGTTTATCGCCAGGTGGAACTGAAGATACCATTCAATTATCATTAGGCATTGATAAAAACATAGCCATTAAGCGACAAAAAATAAAAGACAAATGTTCTCAAAAATTATTGGAAGAAAATATCGTTCATCAATACACGTATGAAATCACCATTAAAAATGCACGTTCTTCTAAAATAGAAATTGATATCGAAGATCAATTACCATTAACCAATGATAAAAATGTAAGCATTGAGCGCAAAGAATTATCTGGTGCTAAGTACGATGAATTAACGGGCATTTTAAAATGGCGATTGAATGTACAAGCCAAAGACACTAAAAAAGTAAGTCTTGTTTACCAAATTAAAGCTCCTAAAAACATGCCAATTTCAGTCAACTAAAAATTAATGAGAAAAAAAAGAGCGAAGTTGAGGTTTCAGCTTCGCTCTTTTTTATGTATAACGGTTTGGGGCTTTGCGTTCGGGCGGGTTTCGGAGCACAAAACTGTCAACCAGCACTGAACTTGAATAGAAGCATAAAGCTCCAAGTTTGCGCGTCCCCCCGCCTGACGCAAAACCCTTGTTAGTGGCAGTACTTCTTATGTCTTTTTAAATGTTAATGTAATAATATTTGTTGCAAATTTTTTGTCTCTAACTTCAATTATATCCTGACCGTTATCAAATTTTATTGAGCCATTGTTTAGTTCCATCATTCTTTTAATCTGCCACATACCTATGCCATCCCCACTTAGTTTACATTGTTTAGCAACTTTGCCAGAATAACCTTCTATAAATATTTTTTCTACTTCTTCGTTGTCTATATATAAGCTTTTCATTTTGAAAATCACATCTACTTCATTAGACCTTTCTTGAAAAGTAATATCAATATGGGTATTTGACATAGCATATTTTGAAGCATTTTCAACTAAATGATAAAGTGCTACTTGAATACTTTCATAATCTATTTTTACTCTTCCTTTAAATTCTTCAACATTTATGTAAATGTTTTCATTTGTAAAATCTATGAAAAAAGTATGTAATACATTCAGTAAAACTTTTCTTATTTGATTTGGTGTAAACTCAAATGAAGCATCTAATCTGTCCAATTTTTTATAAATTGAAAATTCAGTCTTCATATGAATATTATGTTTAGCAATTCGCAAAAACATTAAAGAAGCATTCTTACTATCTCTTTTAATCTCTCCTTGTATAAACTCTAATAGTTTTTTTGCATTTGTTGCAAGTAAGTCTTGTGGAATAAAATCATCAATTTCCTGAATGTTGTGAGCATTTAATGAGGTTAAATTATGAATCAATCTATTAACCCTTTGTTGTTCAGCTTGCTTTGCTTCAATCTCGTACTGCTGTTTAGGAATAATTAAATCATAATAAGCATAAGATAAGGCTTCTAATTTGTCTCGAAAAAGTTTAGTTGTTTTTGTTAGGTCGCATAAAAATGTAGTTCCTTTCGTATTAATTATTTTCCCTTGTCTTCGTTCACCACCGTATATTGGGCAAGCTAATACTTGTTTTCCAGTAGAATTACATTCTTTAAAACAAAGTTTACATTCTTCTTTAAGGTTGTCACTAATTTTTTCATTCTTAGCTGAGTAAATTGAATAATGCTTATCCATTTCCATTAATTAGATTTTCAATTAAATTCATAAACTGATATGCATCAGCATTTTTAGGCAAACAATGGTCAACCTCTCTTAATGCTTTATGAAATCTATCACCTGTTGTTTCTGCTGAATATATTACAATTTTCTTTTGAGGATATTTTTTCTTCAAGGCAGATGCTAATCCTAAACCCTGATCTTCAAATAATTCTAAACCAACGCCATTAATGTCTACAAAAATTATATCAGCTTCTGTAACAATTGAACTGTCCAAGTCTGTAATATCTTTCACAGATTTAGTTTTTGTCCAACCTGCTTTTTTTAGTATTGAGACATTTCTATACTCAGTGTGATTGTCGTCTACAAATAGTATTCTAGTTGTTGCCTTCATATTTTCATCACTTTTAGAACTTGAAACTGTATTTTTTGAAGTGTCACTTGAACTAATATTGTTTGTTATGGTTATAGGCACATTTGTCGTATTAGTTAAACTAGAGCTATTGTTAAAGTTGTTGTTGTTAAAACTTTCTCCTTCTTTTTTGTCTTGTGGTTTCTTTTTATAATTTTTGTATGCTATTGTTATTCCAATTATTGAAATTGCCAAAGCCACTAAATAATACCAATTAACCGTCCAAAAGTTAGATGTGTCTGCTTGAATTTGAAGTAATAGTCCTTTCATATTTTATTATTCTTTAATTTTGTTTGTGTTATGATAGTATTGCCGCTAACGGTTTGCAGCTACAAGAAGTTGGCGATTTCGTAGACGAAAACTGTCACCCACGACTGCACTTACTACGAAGCACAAAACTTCATTTAACCACTGAACCGCCAATTTCTTGTAG
>JBIISW010000248.1:0-2700 GCA_044340865.1 Bacteroidia bacterium
CCTATTTAAAACCTTTAGATAGAAAAACATTGCGTTCTATTTTAGTGGATCCTAAAAATGCTTTG
Source organism: Bacteroidia bacterium (assembly GCA_044340865.1). GTDB lineage: Bacteria > Bacteroidota > Bacteroidia > B-17B0 > Aurantibacillaceae > UBA4416. The sequence goes on from JBIISW010000248.1 coordinate 66, forward strand.
ATAAAACAATATCAATATTTATTTAAACTTGAGGGAATTACCTTAGAATTTGAGGATGCTGTTTTAGATTTAATAGTAGACAAAGCGCTTGAGTTTAAATTAGGGGCTCGTGGCTTGCGTGGTATTTGCGAATCCATTATGGTTGATTTTATGTTTGATGCGCCAAGTAACGAAAAACATCCTAAAAACTTAACGATTGATTTAAACTACGCATCTGAAAAACTAAAGCACGCAAGAATAACGCAATTATTAGTTGCTTAATCATCTAGAATAGATATAAATTAATAGAAGGTGTAAATATGAAATTTTTGAATTTCTAATTTACACCTTTGTCATTTTAAGCATTTCTAAAATCCACTCTCTTCGCTATCGCAATGAAAGTGTTTTTGTTTTTTTGCAACGGGCTTAATGACCTTAGCTCCTTTATTTTTCTCTGCAATTAATTTTGCAATGATACGCGCTCGTTCTTTCTTATTTTCTTCGCGAAGTTTAGCATCATCATCCACGCTAAAATAAATTTGTCCATCGATAAGTGTTGTATTTACTTTGGCATAAATACTTAATGGATTATCAGTCCACAAAACTAAATCAGCTACCTTTCCAACTTTTACACTTCCAACCTTATCATCAATATGGAGCATTTTTGCAGGATTAAGCGTTACTAATTTCAAAGCTTGTACTTCAGATAATTTACCATACTTAATTGCTTTCGCCGCTTCTTGATTTAAACGTCTTCCCATTTCAGCATCATCAGAATTAATAGCTGTATTTACACCCATTTTTGTAAGTAATGCCGCATTGTAAGGAATGGCATCCATCACCTCTAACTTATAAGCCCACCAATCGGCAAATGTGGAAGCATTAACGCCATGTTCTTTCATTTTATCAGCCACTTTATAGCCTTCTAAAATATGCGTAAATGTATTTACTTTAAATTTCATGCTATCAGCAACATGCATTAACATATTAATTTCACTTTGCACATAACTATGACACGTGATGAAACGTTTGTTGTTTAATATTTCTACAAGCGCATCTAAATCTAAATCTCTACGAGGTGTCACCGTATTTTCAAGTTGTTTCGCTGATAATTTCACAAAATCTTCCATTTGTTTTTTATACGCAGTTGCTCTTATAAAATAATCGTAATACAATTGTTCAACTCCCATTCGGGTTTGCGGAAATCGATTGGATTCGCCCCAATTAGAACGCTTAACATTTTCGCCTAATGCAAATTTTATAAACCCATCCGCCTGTTCATATTTAATCTCTTCTGGACTTTTTCCCCATCGCAATTTTATTAAACAACTTTGTCCACCAATGGGATTTGCTGAGCCATGCAATAATTGAGCTGTTGTAACACCTCCTGCCAATTGTCTGTAAATGTTGATGTCCTCAGGATTTATAACATCTCCCATTCTTACTTCTGCAGAACTTGCATCAGCGCCTTCGTTAACGCTTGCTAGAGCAATGTGTGAGTGCTCATCGATAATTCCTGGCGTAAGATGCATGCCTTTTGCATCAATTATTTTAGCAAAAGCGGAAGGTGGCGCATCAATATTTGGAGCAATGCGAACAATTTTTCCATCAACGATATAAACATCGTGATCTTTTAATATTGAATCTTTTTCGTTTGTCCAAATAGTTGCATTCTTAATTAAAACGGCATCGTAACGTTTTTTAAATTTCTTCCATGTATCTTTAATCAAGCCCTCGCTGTCTAATTCAGGTTCTCCATAAGCCATAAATGGATAAATGACTTTACCAATCACTATTTTTTCATTTGCATTAACTGATTTCGTTTTAACCGAATCTTTTGAAATGACATAAGTCATTTCAAAATTAATCCAATTGCCATCCGCTAATTGACCCCGCCCTGAAAATGATTTTTTTACCTCATCATAATTTCCAGTTAATCGATACGTTAAAGTTGAATCATAAGGAAAACTAACTGTCAAACTATTATTTTTAAATTGAATGCTCGCTTTTGCTTTGGTACTGTCTTTAAAGACCATGGCAGAATAAGTTTCTTGGTCTTTGTTAATTGTTACGCTATACGTATTTTTCCCTATGATTAATGCATAACTTCCATTTATTTCAGGAACTGATAAATCTTTAAACTCGTGCTTAATACCATTACTCCAGGTTTCATAAATGACAGCGTCATCTTCAAAAATATTTTTTGAAGTAATGATAAAATTAGCCAACATGCCTTGTTTTAAACTTCCTATTTTATCTTGAACGCCAATAAAATTTGCTGGATTTGTCGTTAGAGCTTTCAATGCCATTTTTTCTGATAGTCCATATTTTATAGCCTTACGCAAATTTTTAAAAAACATACTTTTATCTTTTAAATCTGCGGTAGTAATACAAAATGAAATATTGTTTTTTTCAAGCATGGCTAAATTAGCTGGCGCCATTTCCCAATGCTTCAATTCGGTAAGTGATGCTTGTTCTGCATCGTATGGATCCTCTACATCAATGGCATCTGGAAAATTAATCGGAATAATAAACTTAGAAAGTGTGTTTTGTATGTCGTACAATCTTTGATATTCATTACCACCACCTTTGATGATGTATTTTATTTTAAACTCATCGCCAATTTGTTTTGCTCTCACATCATTGTATTTATCAC
>JBIISW010000249.1:0-2694 GCA_044340865.1 Bacteroidia bacterium
TGCGGAAACGTTTATCCCTTCATTTAATGCTTTTTTAATGATATTTAAATCTGAATTTTCGGCCAGGGATAGAGTTACAAAGTAATTTTTTGAATCCTTATATTTTAGGGCCTTTCCGTAAATTTTTGTATAGTCATAATAAATCAAATTAGGCAATTCTAAAATATTAAAATTCAAATGATATTTAATTAATCCGATAAAATCCAGGTCACTAGTTCCATTTAACCGGATCGCGATTTTTTCACCATTTAAAACTGCTTTTTTACTTATTTTAATCAATTCATTTTTAAGCATGGTTAAAAAATCTTTTTTATCCTTCATAAAAAATTCGGTCCTGTTTTGTCTTGCATGAATCACGCTTGAAAATCTTCCCCGGCCTGCACTAAATAAACAAGATGCAATACAGCCGGCCGATGCTTTTGGGCAGATATTTATACCAAAACTATTTTGGGTATATGGTGATAAATAAAGAATAAACGTGTCCAATGTATTTTTAGCGGTTTTACTATTTGTCATGCCGGCCGATAACAATTTTTTAGGCTGTTTGTATTGATAAACTCCACTCCCATAAATTGCTTTATGAAATTCTAAATTAGCTTTAACTTGTGCACTAACTTGTTGATTAATTGAATCATTATTTAATAAAATGATTTCGGTTTGTTCTGTTAATGTTCTCATTTTTTTTTGATTGTTTAAGATTTGTTAAAATAGTTAATTAAAGATTTTCGATAATTGACACAAAACCCAGTGCCATAAATAAAACGATCATGTAAAAAGTAAATTCGATCGCATCACTAATAAAGTTTTTGATTTTTTCTTCTTTGAATTCGATTTTAGTCGCCATGTTTTTAATTGTTTAAATTGTTTTTGTTTAAATGATATTTCAAATATAGAGCATTACTATTTAAGTTTACAAATATTAAACCTAATTTATAATCAATCTAAATAAGGAAATAAATTATAAAACAGGGTAAAAACGCTTAATACAAGCTTTAAACATAGATTTACACCCTTATTTAGAATCAATCTAAATTTCATTAGTTCATTAAATTGATCATTATAAGCATAAATAATAAACTTTTTTTAGTGGTTAATTACTTGATATATAAATACTTATAAGGTATTTAAAAATAAATATTTAAAAAGGTTTTTTTTATTCAAATCAATAGTTTATTTTTTTCTTTGAATAAGAGTGCATTGCACTAAGTATTATTCCAAGTAATATACTATCAAGTTTTCCTATCTAAGATAGTTTATATAGATAGGTATTAATTAAGTAAATCATGTGCGATTTTGTATTTTTCGCTTTAAAGGATTATTTTTTTATACCTTATTTCGCAGGTCAAAAGTCTTACCGGTTAATACATTGGTTTTACTATTGCTTTACATTGGATCAATACATTAAACACTAATAAGCCTATCATTAAAAACAAAAAAGAAAGCTTGAGAGGTTGGGCTTTTTTTTTATTGTCTATATGTTTTACCCTACAATTAGATTTAAGCTATCATATCTTTGATTTAAGGTAGGTTTGTAGTGTAGGCAAGGTGTTTCCCTTTGTGTGCATAAGATAGTCGCTTAAATGCAAGGTATTGAAGTCAAGTAGTTACATTAGTATAAAACCTTTATACGTGCGTTAAATGCAATTTTACACGTGGTGGCTACCCACCGACTATCACCCACCACCCCAGACACACACTATTTAGCTACGTTTTTTATTCAAATTGTACCTTTGGATACGTTTTGTATGCAAGTGTACACCTTTGGGAGCAACTTTGGTTACGATTTTTATGCGTGGAGCAAAAGGGGGTACCCTGTTGGGAATTGGGGGCCCACTAAAAAAATCCTAATACTTTTGGGGATAAATATGTAAACATTGGGAAAATATTATGAGTAAAAACAAAGAAATGACTCGTTTTATAAAAAAGTTGCCTATGTTTGTGTGTAAACTACTATTAAGACCCATTCTAAATAAGGGTATTTCTCGGCGGAACTACTTCTTAAAATACTAAGGGTCAATAAGTTAAGGTTATTTAGAATGATTATAAATAAGATTAGAATATATATATTATACTTAGTATATACTTAGTGTAATACTTAGTGTAATACCAACAAGACAAAATTGAAAAACGTATTTAAACCGAAATTGACCTAAAAAAAATATAGGGCATTTTCAAAGTTAATTAATGACTACAAAATGGAAGAACAAGAATATCAAAAGCCTAAACGCAAGCTTACTGAGAATCAATTAAAGAATCTCAAACCTATCCAACCCGGTGAAATAAGAAACCCTAATGGTAGGCCCAAGAATATGTTCCGCAAGGTCATGGAGGAGGTAGATAAATCACTTCGTATTCGGATGACTAAGCAAGATGTTGTAGATGTGGTTGCTATGGTCAATTCTATGACCGTTGCTGACATTAGAATGATTGCGATGGACTCTCAGACACCTGCCTTCATTTCGGTAATTGCAAATGCCATCTTAGGTGACATTAAAAATGGTGAGATGAAGAATAGCCAGTTTATGATTGAGTTTCAACATGGCAAGGCATCCCAAGCAATACAAATTGAAACAAATGTTAAAGAAGATATATTAAATCCAAAATTATTGACCGATGAGCAAATCCGAGAAAGACTTAGCCAAATTAGAGAAAGAGATATTGACGAGGGAACTTTCGAGGAGGTCGTTTAGTAAC
>JBIISW010000250.1:0-2659 GCA_044340865.1 Bacteroidia bacterium
TCCCACAAATAAGATAATGTTCCTGAGCCCGTTGAATAATCATAGCAATTATAGTTACCCGGCATTAATGTGTCTGCTAAAATAGAAATACTTGAATTAACTACACAGGGATAACTTACGCTATCGAATAAATGATAAGAAATATCAAAGTGATCAGTCCCATATGATGATGGAAAAGCATAAGTGGGAATGTATCTTCCATTCCAAGCTCCGCTCGACATATTATATCGAACACTTTTATCGACAACATATGAACAGTTCCAATCACAAGCAGCAGATCCAAAATTACAATCAGAATAGGTTTGAAATGTGTTAAATCCGTTTTCTTCCAATGAAAAAATCGCAAATGGATTAGCTGAAATATTAATATGTGTGCCAAGTGTGTAGGTGTAACCTGGCTTAAATTGAACGTCTGAAAATAATAATTTACCCGCTGGTACAAAAAATGGAGTTGGCAATGCAATTTTTTTTGTACTTCCGTAATAATTAGTATCTAAATCTGTTAATATAGCTTTAAATTGATACTTTCCGGCGGCAGAAACAGAATTGGTTAAATAATCATAACTGATGTCCTTAAAAGAAACTGTATCTGTACCAAAATTTATTGCATATGGCGCAACTAAAAAACTATCAGTTAAATTGGTGGGGGATGTATTAGTGAAAATTGTAATAATTAAAGTATCATCAGAACCAGCAACGATGTTTTTTTGATAAACAAATCCTATAGCTATCGAATCTAAAAAATATGAATTCGTTGAGCCAATAAAATTGGTATTAGGATCAATCATAAATGGTAAAGCATTTACGTCTAATACATCGCCTGCATGATGAAGATTGCACGGGAACGAATATGAAGGGTTACATTCAATATAACCTAAAGAATCTGGGAATAAATAATCTATCCAAAATTTGTAAGATGGTGAGGTAAATGATATTTTTGCGCCTATGTAACTAAACCATCCAGAATTAACAGATGCAGTTTTATGAACTCTATTTTTGTTTAAATCATTTTTTTTGTAATCAAAATTTATTTCTTTTGACATTTTTTTTTCTAAAAAGCTATTAGGAAGCTGAGCAAAAGTCAAAGTCAAAAACCCTAAAATTGCGATTAAAGTATAGGTTATTTTCATAATTATTAATTTTTAAATCAATGTTACTAAAAATAAAAAAACAAAAATGTTAAAACTGAAATTTTAACATTTCAAAAGCCCATATTACATGCGTGCTGGATTGAATCCATTATAAAAAAAGTCATAAGAAATTGGTTGCTTTTGCTCACCATTCTGGACTTAAACATAAGATTCAATTTACAAGAAATAAAAAAAATAACCTTAAAAAACAATTTATATAGCAAGCCTTTTTCTAGTACCTAAATGGTAGTTCTATATTTACGGTAATAATTTCCGAAAACAACCAATGCAATAATGAGAACGAAATTAGATGGATTTTTTTCTAATTGGTAAAATTGACTTACAAAAAGAGTAGCTATTGAAATTCCAATCATCGCGTAGTGCAACAACTTACTAGCTTTTGAAATAAAATGCATAGCAATAAAAATGATAACTGGAATTAATAGGATTAATAATGTTGTCGTCATAATTTAAATTTTTATTAAACGAATGTATAAAGTTTAATGTAGCAAAGCAAATTTTACAATACCTATCAGCCCTTGTTTCAATAAGAGAAATTAAAGTATCAGCGTTTTCTTTTTTTGGCTTTCAGCTAAAATCATGCTCACAGTTTTTGCAGGTAAATAGTGCTTTTTGTCTCAAAACCTTACTAAAAAGTTTTTCCAATAAAAAAAGCCACCCGACATTGGTGGCTTTTGCTCCCTCTCCTGGGCTCGAACCATCCCGAACCTTCGGGAATGATTAACAGTCATTTAATCTAACTTTTAAATAATTGAGATATCCGAACTTGTTCTGTTACATTCGAAATTAAATTTTCGGTATATTTTTTACTTTTCATATTTTTTATATAACGTTCAATTTTCATGGCTTCGCCACGATCATTTGATGCAAAGAAAAATACTTTTAGTTCCCAAGGAATATACTTGGATGTAAACTTAGAATATATTGGATTATTATGCTCAAATAAACGCTTATGTGGATTTTCGGAAAACCCAACGTAATACTTGTCTGTTGATACTGATTGTAATATGTAAATAAAAAAATCCATTATAACAAAAAAGCCACCCGACATTGGTGGCTTTTGCTCCCTCTCCTGGGCTCGAACCAGGGACCCCATGATTAACAGTCATGTGCTCTAACCAGCTGAGCTAAGAAGGAATCTTTTCCTATTAAAGGAGTGCAAATTTAATACATATTTTATAAAAAACAATATATTTGTAAAAAAATAAATAAAATTTAAAATTATGAGTCTTTTAGTCGTAGGAACAGTTGCCTTTGATGCCATTGAAACCCCTTTTGGGAAAACCGATAAAATAGTTGGGGGAGCTGCAAGCTACATTGCTCTTGCTGCATCTTACTTTCACAAACATATTAGCCTTGTATCGGTTGTAGGAGATGATTTTCCTACCGATTTTTTAGATACATTAAAAAAACAAGGTACCGATATTACAGGGTTACAAATTAAAAAAGGCGAAAAATCGTTTTTTTGGAGTGGACGTTACCACAACGACATGAACTCGAGAGATACC
>JBIISW010000251.1:0-2658 GCA_044340865.1 Bacteroidia bacterium
CCAGAACCTGCAGAAACACTGTAATACGTGCAAGGTATTTGAACACCAGAACTATCTAACATTTCAGCAACAAAGCTTGGTTGATTAGCAACAGTGTGTCCAGGATCTTCAAAAACAACGGCATACTGATACATGAAATTGGCATTCGCGCTTGTAACAAAAAATGTTTGTTCTATTCTATCGGCAATACCATTAACAGCGTTGTTACCTAATTTCAAAGAAAAAGTTCCGCCAGGCGCTACGATGGGAAATCCTCCGCAGGGATCTAAGCCAGCTCCTGATGTTATTGTTTGTGCGCCGCCAGATGTTGCGCAGCATCCTAATGGATTGTACAGTGGATTGAAGCCTGTTGAGGTTGTCCAGCCTGTTAGGTTTCCGTTTTCAAAATCAATATTGGTACAAGCTGCTTGCGGCCTTGAAGATTGGCCTGAGCTTTTTGGTGCGTGTGAGAAAAACGCATCCTTGATGTAATCACGTTGTTGTGATGTTAAGAATTCTTGTAAGTCTTTTTGAGATGTGTGTTTGCTGTTGTAAAAGTTTATCCATTTAGTTGTATTAAAGTTAATTAAAGTGTCAATCGTAGAGGATTGTAGTTTCGATTGCGCATTGATAGCTATCGTTGACATGGCCAATAGCGTGGCAGGGATTAGACGGTTGAGTTTCATAGCTAGTAAGTTTTAAATAGTTTAAAAATGTTTTCATGGATTTTTTTTAATTTAGTTTTTAGATAGTTTATTTTATTGTACGTTGTGTTTTTCAAAAGGTTTTAGAAAATCGATTTTATTTTTAACAAAAAATTTAATTGCTTAAACCACTGTTAGTTGGAATAAAATAAAAAAGGGGTTACGTTTAACGTAACCCCTTTTTTTATAATTGTATTTTTATTTAATTATAAGGTTCCTCTCAAAGCTTGTTCTCTTTCTATCGATTCGAATAATGCTTTAAAATTACCTGCGCCAAAGCCTTTAGCGCCCATGCGTTGAATGATTTCAAAAAATAAAGTTGGTCGGTCTTCAACTGGTTTTGTAAAAATTTGAAGTAAATAACCTTCCTCATCAGCATCAACTAAAATTGATAATCTTTGAAGTTCATTAATATCTTCTTTCATCATATCTCTATGAACGCCTAATCTGTTTGGTATTTCATCATAATAGGCTTGTGGTGGTGGAGGTAAAAATTCAACGCCACGTGCTTTTAATTCAGCTACGGTTTGAATAATATCATCTGTAGCTAGCGCTAAATGTTGCACACCAGCACCTTCATAAAAATCAATGTACTCTTCAATTTGAGATTTTTTCTTTCCTTCAGCTGGTTCATTAATCGGAAATTTAATTCTTCCATTTCCGTTACTCATCACTTTACTCATCAAGGCAGAATATTCTGTTGTAATTTGTTTATCATCAAAACTTAAAAAGTTAACAAATCCCATGACATCTTCGTACCACTTTACAGTTTCATTCATTTGATTCCAACCAACATTTCCAACCATGTGATCAATAAATTTTAATCCAACAGGTGATGGGTTGTAATCACTGTTCCATGCTTTAAATCCTGGTAAAAAATCACCCTTATAATTTTTACGTTCTACAAACATATGTACCGTTTCTCCGTAAGTATAAATACCAGCGCGAACAACTTCACCGTGTTCATCTGTTTCAACAGTTGGTTCCATATAAACTTTAGCACCACGTTTTACAGTTTCTTCAAAAGATTTTCGAGCGTCTTCAACCCAAAGTGCAATTATTTTTACACCGTCACCATGTTTTTTCACATGCTCTCCAATTGCAGAATCGCTTGTTAATGCTGTTGTTAATACGATTCTAATTTTATCTTGTTTTAAAACGTAAGAGGTACGATCTCTTAAACCAGTTTCTAATCCTGCGTAAGCATATGATTGAAAACCAAATGCAGTTTTGTAAAAGTGCGCTGATTGCTTAGCGTTTCCTACATAAAACTCAACATAATCTGTTCCTAATAAAGGTAAAAAGTCTTGCGCACCTTCAAATATTTTTTCTAATCCGTATTCTACGTTTTTAATTTCTTTTGCCATATTTTTATTTTTTGAAAATTTAATGATTAATTATTTTTAGGGAATTTGTTTTAATTCACCTTATGAGTCGTTCTAAACTATTAAAATTGATTAGACCACATAGCCATATAGATGGCACGTAATTCAAGTCTGTTTTTTAATAGTTTAGATTCCATCTGATTTAGAATTTAAATGTAATCAAAATAGTTCAAAACAAAAAAAGTGGAGTAGAACCCCACTTTTAATGACTAAACATGTTTTTTATTTCTTTTTTGCAGCCACTTTTTTAGTTGCTGTTTTTTTAGTTGGTGATTTCTTGGCTGCTACTTTTTTAGCTGGAGCTTTTTTAGTTGCCACTTTTTTAACGGTGGTTTTTTTAGCTGAAGCCTTTTTAGGAGTTGCTTTTTTCTTAAATGCATTTGGGACTTGAGCAACAATCATTGCTTTAACTGCATCTAAATTTAATTCGGTTAATTCATCTGGTGTAAATTTTCCACCACCATCTTTAATTAATTTCAATTGTAGTTTGCCAAATTTAATTTGTGGTCCCCAACGAGCATTTTCAATTGAAATTTTTTCTTCTGGCCAATTTTGAATATAACGGTTTGCTTCTTTTTCTAATTTTTTTT
>JBIISW010000118.1:0-7775 GCA_044340865.1 Bacteroidia bacterium
ATCATATGTGCAAGAAATGAAGAGGATAATTTAACAGAATTTTTACCTAAAATTTTAACGCAAAACTATCCTGAGTTTGAAGTTATCGTGGTTAATGATTGCTCATATGATAATACTGAAAATGTAATTGATGAATATGCAAAGATTTTTGATAATCTGAAAAAGGTGACAATTAAGGAAGATGATTATTATAAAACGAGTAAAAAGTTTGCAATAATGGTTGGTATAAAAGGAACAAAATACAATAACTTACTTTTTACTGACGCAGATTGTTTTCCTGCGAATGAATTTTGGTTGGAAGAAATGGCTAAAGCATTTGTAAATAAAAAGGAAATTGTTTTAGGCTATGGTGCGTATAAAAAAGAAAATGGATTTTTAAATACACTCATCCGATTTGATTCATTTGTAATTGCATTAAATTACTTGTCTGCAGCAATTAAAGGAAAAGCATATATGGGAGTAGGGCGTAATTTAGGTTACACAAAAGATTTATTTTATAAGCAAAAGGGATTCTCTAAACATTATCATATTCAATCGGGTGACGATGACTTATTTGTCAATTATGCGAGTAATTCTGAAAATACCAATATTTCAATTGCGTCTAATGCTATTACCTATTCAATTGCAAAAAAAACATTTGCAGATTGGAAACGTCAAAAAGAAAGGCATTTAACTACAGCCCCATTTTACAATCTATCCAATAAATTGAAAATAACTTTAGGATATCTCATTCAATATCTGTTTTATATTTCTTTCTTTGTCTTGCTTTTTTTTAAGGCGACATTTATTTTTGCATTGATAGGATATTTGATTAAACTTATTTTTCAATTAATGATATTTCAAAAAGCAGCTAAGAAACTCAATGAGAAAGATTTATGGCAGTTGGCATTTGTTTATGAATTTGTATTACTAATAATTTACCCTGTTTTTCATTTAAGTAAACTCTTGCATAAATCAAATAAATGGAAGAGTTAGATCCAAATAAAAACCTAACAACAAAAGCTGTATACGATTATAATCTTATTCAATCGGCTCTGCTTAAAAAAGATCAAAAAGCCTATGCTGAACTTTTACAAAGGTATAGAGATTCGGTTTACTTTGTAATGCTGAGAATGGTTAATAATAAAGATGATGCAGAAGACTTAACTATTGAAGCTTTTGGAAGAGCTTTTAAACGCTTACATCAATATACTCCTAATTTTGCTTTTAGTACTTGGTTATTTAAAATTGCTAGTAATAACGCAATTGATTTTTTAAGAAACAAAAAGAAACATTTTACTTTATCACTTGATGAAAAAACTAAAAATGTGGATGGACATGAATATTCTAAAAGTATTGTGTCAGAAATATTGGATCCAGAAGAACATATTATCAAAAAACAAAAAATACTTCATTTAAGAGTGGTAGTTGATAAATTAAAACCACATTATAAAGAGCTTGTTGTATTGCGATATTACGAAGAGTTAAGCTATGAAGAAATTTCTCAAAAACTAAATTTACCTTTAGGTTCAGTAAAAGCTCAACTACATCGCGCAAGAGAATTTATGTTTAATATTTTAAAAAATTCAGAAAATAATTTATAACACCGTGAAACCAGATATTATTTTAAAATACTTTCCCGATTTAACTGAACAACAAATCAGTCAGTTTGAAAAATTGTATGATCTATATGTTTTTTGGAATGCGCAAATTAATGTCGTTTCTCGTAAAGACATTGATTTACTATACGAAAGACACGTATTACATTCTTTAGGTATAGCAAAAGTCATGCAATTTAAACCTCATACTAAAATTTTAGATGTTGGTACAGGCGGCGGTTTCCCTGGCATTCCATTAGCTATTATGTTTCCTGAATCTAACTTTCACCTTGTAGATTCAATTGGAAAAAAGATAAAAGTGGTTAATGAAGTTTCAAAAGGAATTGGATTAACTAATTTATTTGCAGAACATGAACGTGCTGAAAAAGTAAACGATAAGTTTCATTTTATTGTGAGTCGTGCTGTTACCGAATTTCCCGTTTTTTACAATTGGGTAAGTCGTAAGATTTTGAAAGATAGTTTTAATGATTTGCCAAATGGGATTTTATATTTGAAAGGCGGTGATTTACAAGAAGAGTTTGGAATGTATTATGAAAAAGCAAAATTCTATGATTTAAAAGAGTATTTTCAAGAAGAATTTTTCGGTACAAAGAAAGTGGTGCATTATGGCATTAGATTTAAATAATTTGTTGCATAAAAAAAACGCTCCGAAAAGCGTTTTTTTTATGAAGTTTATAGATTTATTTATGCATTGTTAAAATCCCATGTTTCCATAAACTTGGTCGTATAATTTCCAGCTATAAAATCTTCGTTATTCATTAATTTGATATGAAAAGGAATAGTTGTTTTTATACCTTCAATCACATATTCACTCAAAGCTCTGCGCATTTTTGCAATAGCTTCTTCGCGAGTTTGAGCCACCGTAATTAATTTCCCAATCATACTATCGTAATTTGGAGGGATTGAATAACCACTGTATACATGAGAATCAACTCTTATTCCATGTCCACCAGGTGTATGTAATGTTGTGATTTTTCCTGGAGATGGTTTGAAATTATCAAAAGGATTTTCAGCATTAATACGACATTCGATGGCGTGTAATTGAGGGTAGTAATTTTTTCCAGAAATAGGCACTCCAGCTGCAACTAATATTTGCTCACGAACTAAGTCATAATTAATAACTTCTTCTGTAATTGGATGCTCCACTTGAATACGCGTATTCATTTCCATAAAATAGAAATTACGGTGCTTGTCAACTAAAAACTCAACAGTACCAACTCCTTCGTAACCAATAGATAAAGCAGCTTTTACAGCAGCATCACCCATTGCTTCACGCAATTCAGGAGTCATAAATGGAGAAGGCGTTTCTTCCACTAATTTTTGATGACGACGCTGCACTGAACAATCTCTTTCAGATAAATGACATGCTTTCCCATGTGCATCACCTACAATTTGAATTTCAATATGACGAGGCTCTTCAATATATTTTTCCATATACATAGCACCATTCCCAAAAGCTGCGGAAGCTTCGTGAGTTGCACTATCCCATGCTGCCTGAAAATCTTCTTCTTTCCAGATAATACGCATTCCTTTTCCACCACCACCAGCAGTTGCTTTAATGATAACAGGGTATTTAATTTCTTTAGCCAATTTAATTCCTTCTTCAACGCTTTCTAATAATCCTTCAGAACCTGGAACACAAGGAACACCACTTTTTATCATGGTTGATTTCGCATTACTTTTATCGCCCATTTGGTTAATCATTTCTGGCGAAGCTCCAATGAATTTAATATTATTTTGACGGCAAATTTCCGAGAATTTAGCGTTTTCACTCAAAAAACCGTAACCTGGATGAATGGCATCTGCGTTTGTAATTTCAGCTGCAGCTATAATATTAGACATGCTTAAATAGCTGTCTTTACTTGGCGGTGGGCCAATACATACAGCTTCATCTGCAAATTTCACATGTAAAGAATCTTTATCGGCTGTAGAGTAAACGGCCACAGTTTTAATTCCCATTTCTCTACATGTTCTAATTACACGTAGAGCAATTTCGCCACGGTTGGCAATTAATATTTTTTTAAACATACCTTTTTCAATTAGTTAATTAGACAATTAGTTAATTAGACAGTTTTTTTCATTGTCGAATTGCCAAATCGACTCATTGCCGAATTATGAAGGGTCTACTAAAAATAATGGTTGATCGTATTCAACTGGTGTTGCATCATTTACCAATACTTTCACAATTTTACCTTTAACTTCACTTTCAATTTCATTAAAAAGTTTCATCGCTTCAATGATACAAACTGGCTTACCAACACCAATTTCATCACCAACATTTACAAAAGCTGGTTTATCTGGTCCTGCCGAACGATAAAAAGTTCCAATCATTGGTGATTTTATGGTAATGTATTTAGCATCCTCATTTACTGCTGCTACTGCTGCTACTGGAGCAGCTGGACTTGCTGGAGCTACTTCTGAAACAGCTGCCGGAGCTTGAGCCAATTGAACGGGTGCTTGCTGATACATGACTGGTGCAGCAGTTTTTCCAGTACGAATGACTATTTTAATATCACTTGTTTCTAACTCAACTTCGTTTACTCCACTTTTAGATACAAACTTAATTAAATCTTGAATTTCTGTTAATTTCATTTTATGGTGTTTTAGTTAATGCTTACAAAAGTATTATTTTTTAACTAAAAACAACTTTTTTGATGCTTTTTTGGTCGAAAAGTGACCAAAATTTAAAAAAATAACCTATTTATCAACAAGTTACATTTTCAATTTTATAATAATATCTTAAAATTCAAGGATTTTTCAAATGATTATCTTATTCTATCAGAATTTCTAACTAATTGCTCATCTTTTTTAATATAATGAGCTGCTAAAAAAGCAAAAGTAGCCGATATGATTGGCATAAATGTTACAAAAGTATATTGAATCTCACCAATAACACCTTCTTTAATATAAGATAATAAGAAAAACAGACCTGTTATAAACACATTTAATAATACAATAATATTAGATAGTTTGAACTGGATTGTTCTTCGGTTATACAAAAAGATTGTAATGAGAGATAGTACAACTATACATGTATTTAATATACTAGGATAAATCTTATTTGAGTTTGATATGGAAGGGTCGTAACCTCCAATAAAACTTAATCCGTAAATTTCTGTATTATCTGATAAGGATATATTAAGAAATGGTAAAAAGAACAGTATTATATTTATAATAAGTACTGCTAATAAAAAAAGTGTTTGTTTACGTTGTATCATGTTTCAAAATTAAGATTTTCTTTTGAGTTAATAAAAGATTAAATTTTGATTAAAATCCATATTACTTACTTAGAGGTTTTGTACTCTAATGTAAGTAACTTACATTTGCACTATGGAAAACAAGTATCAAGATTTAATTAATCAAACATTCGATTTCCCTCAAGAGTCTTTTGAGGTTGTAGATAATGAGCTTTATTTTAATGATATTCCTTTAATGGATGTGATTAAGCAATATGGTACACCCTTAAAAATTACCTATTTACCAAAAATCACCTCTCAAATCCAAAAAGCGAAGCGAATGTTCAATGTAGCAATGGCAAAGGCTGATTATAAAGGTAAATACGTATATTGTTATTGCACAAAAAGCTCCCATTTTTCATTCGTATTAGACGAAGTTTTAAAAAACGAAGTGCATATTGAAACCTCTTCTGCTTATGATATTCAAATTATCAGAGAGCAGATAAAAAAGAAGAAAATTACAAAGGATACCTTTATTATATGTAATGGTTATAAAAAGACAAACTACAAACAATATATTTCAGAATTACTAAATGATGGGTATAATGTGATACCGGTTCTTGATCATTTAGATGAATTTGAGCATTATAGAAAGAATGTAAAAGTGGCTAAATGTCAACTCGGAATAAGAATTAGTACAGAAGAAGAGCCCTCTTTTGCCTTTTATTCTTCTCGTTTAGGTGTTCGATATACTGATATTATTAGTTTATATAAAGAGAAAATTCAAAATAACCCAAAATTTGAATTAAAACTGCTTCATTTTTTTATCAATAATGGTATTAAAGATACTATTTATTATTGGACAGAATTAAATAAGTGTTTAAATATCTATTTAGAATTAAAGAAAATATGTCCGAGCCTCGATTCGTTGAACATAGGAGGTGGAATGCCAATTCGCACGTCATTAAGTTTTGATTACAATTATGAATATATGATTGAAGAAATTGTATCTCAAATAAAAACGTTTTGTAAGCAACATGAAATAGATGAACCTAATATTTTTACAGAGTTTGGTTCTTTCACAGTGGCGGAAAGTGGTGCAACTTTATATTCTATTATTGACCAGAAACAACAGAATGATAGGGAGCAGTGGTACATGATAGATAGCTCATTCATCACAACACTTCCAGATACATGGGGAATTAACCAACGTTTTATTTTATTAGCTGTTAATAATTGGGACAAACAATATGTTCCTGTAAATTTAGGTGGTTTAACCTGCGATAGTATGGATTATTACAACAGTGAGGCACACACTAATCAAGTATTTTTACCTAAAATAATGTCGACAGACAAACAACCACTCTATGTTGGCTTTTTTCACACAGGCGCTTATCAAGAAGCATTGAGCGGCTATGGTGGAACACAACATTGCTTAGTACCTGCGCCAAAGCATGTATTGATTGATAGAGATGAAGATGGGAAAATTACAACAAAACTTTTTGCAAAAGAACAAAGTTATAAATCTATGCTGAAAATTTTGGGTTATTAATTTGAATCCAATCAGCAAATGATTAACTTTCCGTTTTAAAAATGTAATGTGTTGAAATATTCAAAATATATTTTCTGGTTTGCGATTAGTATATTTATTTGGGCGTTTTATGCTTGTGATCAAAACAAACAAACAGAAACTACCTTATCTGAGGGAATTATTGAATACAAAACAACTGTAGTTGACAAAAACAATCCCTTAGCTAGTTTTGCGCCAAGTAGAGCCACTGTTTTTTTTAAAAACAATAGTTTACACGTGGATATGAATGTCATGGGAGTTTTAAAAACTTCTTTCATTAGTAATTCAACAAATAATACCCTAATACAAACGGTTGATTTTTTTGATATTAAACAGGCTTGTATTCAAAATGAAAACGAATTAGATATTGAAAATAAGGATTATCAAATAAATTTTGAAGAGACTAAGGAAACTAAAATAATTGCAGGTTATACTTGTAAAAAAGTAAATGCCACGATGGTTAATCATCCTGAAAGTACATTTAGTGTTTATTATACTACTGATTTAGGAAAAGACAGCATTAATCTTTTGAGTCCATATAAAGCCATTAAAGGTATGCTTATGGAATATCGATTAAAGAAGTTAGGGCTAGAATTGTGCTTTACAGCAACTGAAGTTAAGAAGAATACAATAGGAAATGATGTCTTCGAAATTCCTTATAACTATAAAGTAGTGACCCGGTCAGAGATGAATAAACTTTTTGAGGATTTTCAAAAATAATTTTCTACATAAGGTAATTCACTTTCAAATAATTAATTTGCCATTTAGCATATTTTTATTTTTTCCTTAAAATTATTTTATAAGTTTGATATATTATTAAATCACATTTTAAATTAGAAAATTATGAAAAAATTAGTTCTTGCATTGTCATGTTTTGCAATCACAACATTAACAGCTCAAATTAAAGAAGGATATGTTTTATATGACATGAAATTTGAAGGATTACCTGCTGAACAAGCAGCAATGATGGGTGATATGGAAACTAAAATTACCTTTAAGGATAAAAAAGTGTTAACAGAAATGACATCTATGATGTTTACTAATCAAACGGCTGTAGATGATTTAGGAATGACGATGCTAATGGAACAAATGGGAAATAAAATTGCTGTGAAACAAACTAAAGCAGAGATGGAGAAAGAAGCGGCAAAAGCAAAAAAGACAGCAGACCCAAAAATAGAATACACCAATGAAACAAAAATGATTGCAGGTTACGAATGTAAAAAAGCAATGGTTACATTAACTATTAAGGATAAAAAAGAAGAAACCATGGAAATTTGGTATTCCGAAAAATTCGAAAATCCTAATAATGAAGGTAAAGGAAAAGGGCAAAGTTTCATGAAAGGATTAAAAGGAATGCCTTTTGAATATTCTGGCGGTCAGGGTGGCATGAAAATGAAAATGATTGCGAAAGAAGTTTCTATAGATCCTGTT
>JBIISW010000026.1:0-21559 GCA_044340865.1 Bacteroidia bacterium
AATTTAATTTATCGATAGATGGATATAAATTAATGACTATGGATGAGTTAAAAGCAATGGGCGGAAAATAATCTTCTTAGGATTAAACAAAAAAAAGAGCGACTATTTAGTCGTTCTTTTTTTTAATTATTATTTCTTTTTATGGTAATGTAATCGTGTAAACATTTCCATTAATGGTTACAGTTGCTTGATCATCACATGCACCACTTCCGTAATTAATATATCTTGTTGCTTTTCCACTTGGTGTATGTTCTAATATACCAGCAGTAAAATGTCTGCGGCAAGCAAATGCCATGTTTCTTATTAATGGACTTGTAATCACAGATGTAAATGTATTTCCACTTGCAGAAGTTCCGCTCGCATTACCTGTAATTGAGTAAGTATCATCTAACCAAGATGAAGTGTTTTCTCCAGTCAACCATTCCCTCTGACGAGTACTATTCCACAATACTGTGCCCGCACCACCTGCTTTAATGACGCTGATGTTTGCATTGATTTCATAAACCAAATGATTCGCTGCATTATGTCCTTTATTTTTAATCGTTTTAAGGCCTAACACTTGATTATCGTTTACAAAATAATTTACAGGCGTCACCGTTATTACAGTTAACGAATCTCTGTATCTTCCTGTAAAATTAAGTTTTAAAATTCCTCTTCTATATCTGCCATCATTGCATAAACAATTTGTTGTTCCAAAGTTTACTGTTACTGTTTTTGCTGCAGCTAAGGTGTCAAAACTAACGCTTGCACATGAACTTAGTAAGGCACTTGATTCTGTTGTTTTAAAACTAGAAACACTGTTGCTTCTTCCAACTTCATCTGAAATACTTGTTAAATCATTAACTGATGTTGACGCCAGCGATTGGTCGCTTGCAGAAGTTGTATCGGTGTCTTTTTCTTCTGTTTTCTTTTTACAAGAAGAGACGATGCTTGTAAATGCTATTGCTGCAATGGCAATTCCAATTTTTAGTTGTTTAGTTTTCATATTTTTTATATTTAGATTTTTTGTGATATTTCTCTTTTGACTAATGTATTAAAAAAAGGTTTAATCTTCAAAAGAAAAAAAGTTAATATAAATCTTGTGTTTCAATTAAGTCTTGCATATCACTCAATTTAATATCTTTTAAAATAGAATTTCTTTTCGGTATTTCCTGATTTCCTGTATTAATAGTATTATCACCAGCTTCCGATGAATTATTTAAATCAATTAAATCATATAAGTTATAATTATTATAAATTGACTTTGTTTTTCCAAATTTCACAGTTAATCCAATGTTTACAAACAAGGCTCCAGATAATTTTTCAGCATAAAAATGATTTAATTTCCCATTATTATTTTTGTTGTAGGTTTCAGAAAACAAGCTAATTCCGTTTTGTGAAGAGATGCCAGCACCTAAATAAAATCCAATTAGTTTATTTGAATTAAAATCAAAACGAGAGCCTAATAGATATTCGTATCTGCCAAAATTTATATTTCTATCGTTATTCAAATAATAAAGTTCGTCTGTATTTGCAAATGAATAAACGCCTCCTTGTGGTTTGGCATAAATACTAGTTCTAACATTTTTTCCGATTGGAAAATTAATACTCATACTTCGTGGAAATTGAATATTAAAATTAAATCCATTGACGCTTCCTAATCTCAAGCCTAAATAAGGAATAAAAAATCTATTTCCAAAAGTGAATGTTCGGGTCAAGCCAACTCTAATACTTGCATTTTTGTTACAAGTGTAATTATAAATAATAGAATAGGCTGATCTATACCTTTTTGTGAAATTATAGCCATTATCTTGTGTAACGAATGGAGAAAAATCTAAAAACCAACTGCCACTTTTACCTGAGTTGTAAATCATTCTCACACCAATAGATGTTTTACTTAAATGATGATTTGAAATGCCAGAAAATATTGGAGAAACAACAGCGTAACTACCAGTTAACAAAAGATGTAAGTTTGAAATACGAGTACTATCTTTTTTGTAGTAATCTTCAGTATAAATAGGCGTATTAAATCCAATAATTGATTGATTGAGTTTATACGTTTTAAGTTTTTTTGAAACATATTTATCACCTATTAAATTACGTTTAGAAGTACTATAAAAATCAGTATAAATACTTGTTTTGAAATAATGTTTAGCTGGTTTTATAACTTGAATGGAATCTTTATTAAATGCAAAAAGCATTGTATGCGAAAATACAAGGCAATAACGAAATAAGTTACTTTTTAAAAAAAACATTATTCTGGTGAAGCGTTTTTAATAGTTTTTATTAATTCTTTTTTGAAATCATTTTCAGCCATTTTTATTAAGGCTATTTTTTTGATGGGTAAGATTTTTTTATATTTTTCATAATACTCTTTGTTCAAATCTAACTCCTTTTGTTTCAAGATAAATTCAGCTATAATGAGAGCTTCTGCTTCTTTATCTGTAAGACTTTCTGCATTAAAATTTTTAATAAAGTTAATTCGGTAGGTTTTTTTCAAAAGATCTAACTTATCATTTAATTCATTATAAAGTGGCCAAAATTGCTGAGTTTCTTGATTTGATAAATTTACTTTGCTATTAATGAAAGCAACTCGCAATTGGTCAATTTTATCTCGCTTGGCATTAGTTTGACTTTCACTATTAAAAGCAAACCACAATAAAACAAATATGTAACTATATTTTTTCATTATAATTCGTCAATAATTTCATCAAAGTTACTATCATTTATAAAGCTATCAGTTTTTGATTTTTCAGAATCTGAATTTTTATGATTATTCAATTGATTATTTAATTTTTTAAGATTAACTAATTCAATTAATTGATCATCATCGAAACTTGAAATGGTTTTTGTGTGATTTAAAATTTCTTGCTTTTCGAGGCACGCCAATGTTTTACAATTTGAATCAATTAAATTTTCCGTTTTATGGTTAGCATATAAAAACCATGATAACATTATAATAGCGATTGCGCTAAATGATAATGCTACTTTTTTAGTAAAAATAATATCAATAAGTAGCTCAATAAAGGAAGGTTTTGTTATATGTATTTTTTCTTTTATTTGTTCACTAACATGTTCGAAGTATAGATTAGGATAAGAAAAAGAATTCTTTTTTTCAACAGAAAATAAAACAGTAAAGTCTTTTAATTCATCGATATCGTGTATTTTTTTTACTAAGTTATTTTCAAGTGCTTCTTGGTATTCAATATCATTAGGAAAATCTAAATGAAATTTTAGTGATTTTAGTATTTTATACTCACCTAATTCTGTTTCAAATTCTAATTGCTCTTTTGATAAATCAAAATAATTTTTTGGTACTGAAAATGTATTTGTTTTTTTTATTGAACTTAAAACTGAAAATTCATTAAGTTCATTTTCAATTTCTATTTTTTGTTTTAATTTAGTTTCAAATGATTCAAAGTATTGGGATGGCAAACCAAAACTTGGACGCTCATTTTTATCAAATGGCAAGTTTGGTTCATCATTCATATTAACTTTTTGGTTGTTCATTTTAACTTTGATATTTTAATTGAGAAAAGGTTTAATCTTTAACTAATAATTCTTCTATTTTTTTTGCCGCAATATGATATGATGCTTTTAAAGCTCCAACAGACGTTTCTAGAATAGCCGACATTTGCTCATAAGGCGTTTCATCGTAATAACGCATATTAAATACAATACGTTGCTTTTCTGGAAGCGTTAATATAGCTTGTTGTAATTTGAGTTGTATCTCGTCGCCACTAAAAAACAAATCGCTTTCTAATGATTTTGATAATTGATATTCTATTGGATGAATAGAAGTAGTGTTAGCTCGTTGTTTTTGTTTTAAAAAAGTAAGCGATTCATTTGTTGCAATGCGGTATAGCCAAGTATATAATTGCGATTCTTCTTTAAATCCCGCTAAGCCTTTCCACGTTTTAATAAAAGTGTTTTGTAGAACATCATCTGTATCATCATGACTGATAACTATTTTACGGATATGCCAATACAGTTTTTGCTGATATTTTTGAATCAAATAATGCAGAGCCATATTTCGTGATGAATCGTCACGATATAATTTTAATATTTCCTCATCGGAATAATGTTGCATATTTAATTTTAGTTATCAATTACTTTGACTGCAAATTATTACGAAAGTTTAATGCGATGAAAAAATTATTTTCTGCACATATAAAGTAATTCTCCTTTTGGTAAGCGATATCTTTCTACTAAATCTGCCGAAATTTGTTTGGTATAATCTTCTACAGTTACTTTAAAACCAGCTGCTTCAAGTTTGTCTTTATAGTCTAAGCCAAATAAACGCACATGATCTTTTTGCCAAAAATGTAATTCTCTATCTTTCTCACTTGTAATCGTTTTATCTTCGTATGTTTCGTAGCGATTAATATCTTGTGGTATTTGAAATATACCAAAGCCTCCTGGTTTCATCATTCTATATAATTCTCGAATGCACTGGTCAGCATCTTCAACATGCTCTAACACATGGTTACAAAAAACAACATCAAACAAATTATCTTCAAATGGTGCATGGTGTAAATCAAAATGATGATCTGCAATTGGCGAATTATAATCACCAGTTACATACTCTAAATTGGGCATCGCTCTAAACAGTTTGTAAAAACATTGTTCAGGTGCAATGTGTAATAATTTATGTTTTGCTTTAAAGAAATCAGTTTTTTCTTTTAAATACAACCAGAGTAAACGGTGTCTCTCTAAAGATAAACTTCCAGGACAAAGTACATTATTTCGTTTAGCTCTTCCACCATATCCATAAGGTAAAAATTTGCGATACGTTTTTCCGCTAATCGGATCTTCGTATGTTTTTCCATAATAAACGAAAGGTGCAATTTTGCTAAAAATTAAACTTAATTGAATAAGAATGGGGCGAGGTATGGTGCGTAAGAGGAAGTGAAACATTAGTTTTTAGTTATTTCGATGATGATGGGTACTATATTTTTTGTAGTGGCATTTGCTGTAAAGTTAACTTTATTATCAATGTTAAAGGTAACATCAGTAATTAAATCATCTTTTATAAGTTGATTGATGCGTGTTTGAAAATCAAGTGTTTTATTACTATTAAATTTTTCGTTCAATGTTTTATAGTCGAGTTGATTTTTTGAAATCAATACACAAATATAATCTTTTGTTCCTTTTTCATCAGGGCTCATACTTTGATTTCTTGGAAAAACACGCGTGCCTGTAACGCCACAATAAGCCGAATGTTTTGGCGTATAAGGAAATAAAACATAACTACCATTATCAACTTCTTTTCCAAAAATATAAACGTAACACGGTATGTTATTTTTAAATTCAACTTTAAATTTAGTATTGATTTTTAAAGGTGTAATTGTGCTATACACATTATTGCCTTTGTTTACTAATTCAATGTCACGTTTACTTTCTTTTTCTATTAAGGATAACGAACAACTTAATTTATCTTTGGTTGTTACATCTGGCATTGGATATAAGCCATAAGCTTCGCTCGCAAAGGTCACAAAATCCCTGTAGCTTACCCACGCTCTTCCGTTTTTTCCCCATTTTGGTCCCCAACTATTTTGTATTAAAAAAGCACCATCATCAGAAAATTTAAAATCATCATAACCGATGATACACATGCAATGGCCACCAAATCCATTTTTGTTATAATCATAACTGGTTGGCATCCAAATTTCTTGCCCTTCCATGTCTTGCATGAAAGAACCGCCAACTGCCATTCCTATAACGACAGGTGCATTGTGTGCTAAATTTTCTCTAATGGCATTCACATCACAGGTGTAATCATCACCACTAATGGATAATCGATTTGCGCCTTTCATTTTAAATTGTGACGCTTCTTTTAATACATAATTATCTGGTTGTTTAGAACAAGAGTTTTCGTTGTAAGGAAATTTGTTGAATGAAATAGCTCCTTCATTTGTTAGTAAATCTACTGCTTTATCAATGTAAGTGCCTTGGCAATCTTGTAATCCAATTTGGTTATAAGTAAATGCTGGACTAAACACAAGTTTATTAGGATCTTCGCCAGTTCTAACAGCTTCTAAAATGGTTCGAGCCGCATACGTGCTTCCCCATCCAACGCATGAGCCTTGTTGTCCTTGATCGCCAGGAGTAGGAGCAAAGCGCTCTAACGACACACTTTCGGGTAATTGTTCATCCGGACTGAGGGCTGCATAAACTTCAGTACTATCGTAAACTTTTTCATCAAGTGTAGCACCAATGCCGTAAGATGCTCTAGCTTGCTTATGTTCACCTGCGCTGTTAAATTCACATCCTTTATACAAATAAAAAACACCTCCAATAATGAGTATCGGAAAAATTAATTTTGGGTGACGAAATAATAATGGTAAAAGCATGCCAATAATACCGCCGCCAATTCCACCGCCGTCTCCACCACGTTTCCCATCTTGATTTCCACTATAACCGCTCGATGAATCATCATCATCCGACATTCGTATTGGCATGAGTAATTTTTTTTAGTCTATAAAAATAATAATAAACTAAAAACAATATGTATTAAATATGAACAAAAATCCTCAATTTATTTGTTATTTTTGTTTGATAGGTTAAATATTATGGCAAAAACAACAATACAAAAAACCACATCTTTTTCTGGTAACACATCTAAAAAAACGATGTTTGAAAAAATTGAAAACTATCTTGAAAAAAACGAAAAATTATTTTTTTGGAGTATTCTAATTTTAGGAATAATTTTAGTTTTTATGAGTTTTAATGCTCGAATGAGTGAGGCACATGATGATTCTTTATACATTGAAGCTGGTTACAAGTACGTTCATG
Source organism: Bacteroidia bacterium (assembly GCA_044340865.1). Classification (GTDB taxonomy): domain Bacteria; phylum Bacteroidota; class Bacteroidia; order B-17B0; family Aurantibacillaceae; genus UBA4416. The sequence continues at coordinate 6,775 of JBIISW010000026.1, forward strand.
AATTTCCAAATTACTATTATACCTCAAACGCACCTATGTATCCTATGTTTTTAGCATTATTAACATTGGTATTTGGCACTAATTTAATATTTTTTAAATTATTTTCTGTTTTGTTTTACGCATTGGGAGCTATTATTTTTTACAAAGCATTAGATAAAAAAGTATCATCAATTCTTAAGTTTTTCATTTATACATATTTATGTGTAAATTATCTGGTTATTTATTTTGCAAGTCAAACATTTTCTGAGTCATTTTATATTTTAATTCAGGCAATCTTTTTTTATTATTTTACCAAATACAATTTTTCTGAAGATAAAATTACTGTTGTTATAAAAAAAGATTGGAAAAAGTGGTTAATACTTGGTTTTTTAATGATGATTTTAACACTTGCTAAAAATATTTTAATCTTTGGTATAATTGCAATCATACTTTTTTACATTATAAAAAAAGAGTGGAAAAAAGCAATCTTTGTCTCAAGTTCTTTTGCTTTATTTAAATTACTATATGAGATTATTAAAAATTTTATTTGGGGTAAATCAGCTATTCAATATCAGTCTCAAATGGGTATATTATTTAATAGAGACCCATATGATGCTAGTCAAGGTAAAGAAGACTTAATTGGTTTTTTTGGTAGGTTTTCAGATAACATTGCAATTTATTTAGGTAAACGTTTTTATCAAATTATTGGTTTTTTTGATGAGGAATTTTTGTATACGAAAGTTATCAAACAAGATGGGCAAATGATTGAAACATCAAATAATAGTATCTACTTCTTTTTCGCGTTCATTATTTTAGGCTTGACTTTTTTTGGCACATACAAAGCTTTTAAAAATAAGAACGACTTAGTCTTATTTTTTAGTTTATTCGCAGGTACAATTTGTTTCGGAACCTTTTTCGTACTTCAAGCAAGATGGGATCAGCCTCGTTTTGTAATGGTTCATATGCCTGCAATACTTTTAGGAATATTTTATGGCTTATATGTTTATTTTATAAAAAAACCCTCGAATCAATTTGTATTTATAGGTATTATTTCATTGGTATCTATTTCATTTTTATTGTCTTCTAGTAAAAGAGCTTTTAAGAATTTACCAATAGTATCTAAAAATTTAAAAGGTGATATTTATTACGGTTATACTCCTGATTGGCAAAATTATCTAAAATTAAGTGCTTATTGTAAAGATAGTCTGCCTAAAAATAGCTATGTGGCGGCAAGAAAAGCGCCTATGAGTTTTGTTTATGCCAAAGGAAAACACTTTTATCCTATTTATTCAGTTATAGCAAAAGATGTTCAAACTAATCAATCTAACCCTGATTCAGCGTTAGCGATTTTCCATAGAAATAAAGTAACACATTTATTAATAGCAAGCTTAAGAATAAATCCAACTAAAAATACCGGTGATGTGATTAATACTTTGCATAACATCGCAGGACCAATTATGCAAAAGTACCCTGAAAAACTTGTACTTGTAAAAGAAATTGGTATTAGTGAACCAGCCTACCTTTATGAAATAAAATATTAAAATGGATTTTAATTACACAAAAATAAAACTAGGTAATATATTATATAAATATTGTTTCCCACTTTATAATTTATCTTACTCTAAATTTAAACTAAAAAATGATAAAGCTGAAATTGATTTATTGACTACAATAATTAAACCTGGAGATTATATTTTAGATATTGGAGCAAATATTGGATTTTACGCAAAAATTCTCTCTAATTTAACCACAGATAAAGGTAAAGTATTTTGTTTTGAACCGGATTCTTTGAATTTTAAATATTTAAAAAGAAACACTCATTCTATAAATAATATTATTTTGTTCAATAAAGCAGTATCAGATAAAGAGGGCGAAATTAAAGTTTATAAATCGAAATTATTAAATGTTGATCATAGAACATACCCAGTTAATAATTATGAAAGCATTGAGGAAATAGAATCAGTTTCGATAGATGAATTGTTGCGTATGAATATTATTGAAAAAGTTAACGTTATTAAAATTGATATTCAAGGCTATGAAATGATCGCTTTTAAAGGAATGAATAATTTACTGTCAAATAGTCTGGATTTAAAGATAATTGCAGAATATTGGCCACATGGATTTAAAAGAGCCGGAACTAGTGCTATAGAATTTTATGATTTTTTTAATCATATTGGTTATAATTTTTACTTAATTGATAATAACAAATTAACAAGGGTAACTAAAAAGTATATTATTGAAAATAATGATAAACCTTTTGAGTTTAGTTTTAATGTTTTAATTCAAAGAAACTAATTTTAATTAGGAACTGCTATTAAATCAGTAGAACCTTTTTGAGGGATGTACTTTTTATAATTATTCAAATCTATTTCAACATCTGATTTTGTGTCAAATAGTTTATAATTTAAGTCCGTAAAGTAATTGTAATAAAAATCAAACGAAATGTTTTTTTCATCCATTACATATAGTCCAATTTCAAAAATAATTTTTGGTCTGTATTTTTCAATTGCTTTTTTAGCACCTTTAAATACTTCATATTCATGACCATCAGTATCAATTTTAATAAAATCGATTTTATCAATTTTATTAATTTGAGTAAAATCATCTAAGGATATTGCTGGTACACCATCTGCCGCTTTTGGAGTGCCTAAATGCACGGGATGATCATTTACACCCCTGTCTCCATTTACTTTCCAACTCGAAAAAGCGACTATATTAGGATTATCAGAAGATTTTTCGGAAACAAAAGAATTAATCACACTTACGTTTTTTGCGATAGATTCATTTAAACTCAAATTCTTTTTCAATCTTTCTAATGCATAAAAAGTAGGTTCAAAAGAATAAACTTTACCATTTGGAACTAATTTCGCAAATTGTATAGTCATTAAACCAACGTTTGCCCCAATATCAATAATTGTAAAATCATCTTTAATTATTAAAAAAGAATTTCTAGTAATATGTTTTTGAAAACTTCCAAATAAATACAATGATAATTCGATACCTTCTGATAAATCTACTTCATAATTTACATTATCAACTTTAATGACACGTTTTTCTTTTCCTACAAATAGGGTAACAGTTTTATAAAGAATTTTCGCGATAAAAATTTTAATTCGTGTTATTGGTAACCAACTATTTAGCATATCTAATTAATTATACGTAAATATAATTTTTTTATTCAAAAGCTAATGAAAATTATTTTTTATTTTTAATACTATCTGAAAACAGTAACTGTTCCAGTATATTTTTTAAAATTACTTTCAATTATATAAAAATATATTCCATCACTCACCTCATTTCCATTTACTTCCTTTCCCTTCCAATGTTTAACATTTATATCTTCTGAAAAAAATATTTTAGTTCCCCATCTATTAAATATTGTTACTGAGTATAGCTCACAATCATCCATTTCAAAATTTAGCTCATCATTAATGCCATCATTATTTGGTGTGAACACATTAGGCAATTTAATTGTGTTATTTACATTTGATTGAGTTATTGTAAATTGTTTGGTAGTTCGGCAATTATTAATATCCGAAACAGTAACTGTATAATTCCCAACTTGTAAATTTATTGCAGAATTCCCCCCCCCACCTATGGGCTCCCAAATAATGGTATATGGTGTAGTACCTCCTAATACACTAATGGTTGCATTACCTAAAATGGTATTATCACAATTAACATTTTGTGAAGATAAGGCTGATATAAGATTTTCGTTTTTTGATATCGCAATAGTTCCCGAGGCTACGCATCCATTTGAGCAAGTTGTTAACAACGAATAAGTTCCAACGCTTAAAGAGTTAGCTATAGAAGAACTACCACCTGAAGGCAGCCATGTATATGTGAAAGGAGCAACGCCGTTGCTAATAATAGCTTGGGCACTTCCATCTGCTAACCCTCCACAACTGACTGGAGTTGAAGTAAAGGCAATATTAAGATTCCCGGATTGAGTAACAGAAACTGCATCTAAAAAATTGCCAATACCTGGATTTCCGCCGCTAGCATAAATAGAATTAAATCGTAAACTAAAATTTGTTCCTACCCCTGAAGGTAAAATGTAACTTAATGTATAATATCCCCATGCAATATTATCATCTGCAAACACTCCTAAAATATTATATGGACCTCCAACAGGGCCAATACCCAGACTCATTGTGTCAATTCCAGCCCTTCCTCTATGAGCAAAAGATATCGTGATTAATGTGCCGGGAGTAGAACTGAAATTTTGAAATAAAGTAGAAACCATATAAGCATTAAGCTCAATAAATTGATTTCCTGAATATGAAGGCACTCCATTAAAACCAGATCCCCAAACTTCTATTTTATTGTCACTGGCAGTTGTTTGCCAACATGGAACTAAACTAGCATCAAAAATACCAACTGAGGATGTTACTTGATTATTTTCAAAATCTGTATTACACAATAAATTACATTGTGCAATAACTGAGTCACTTATAATTAAAAGAAAAAAAACAAATACATGAAAAAGATAAACTCTAACATTACTAATAGACGATAACATATTTAGAACAAAAAATAGCATTGTAAAATTAAATTTATAATTTATAATTCAAATCAGTTGAGATACCTGGCAAAACTTTCTATTAAAGGCGGATAAGTTTTTGCTTTCCCCCCAAAATATTATTAATAACTCTGTTAGTTTAAAAAGCGTTTACTTCTTTTTCTTTTTGCTAATCAAAGTTGCATAAGTAATTTTATAACAGTTTGCTTGATTAATAATGTTTAACTTATAAATAGCTTTTTTTCTATTAATATTATTTAATTAAAAAATCTATCGCTACTTATTTTCAAATGTACAATAAAAAATAACATCTTTTTTTATTGTACACCTAAAACTGAATTTTTAATATTTCAAAATGCAGTTTTAACATTTCAATTAAAATAAAATATAACTGAGCTATAAAAAAAAGTAAAAGAAAAACAATCCACACTAAATGGTTTGCAACACAAAATAAAATTCGTTTTTACAAAGAAAAAATCAATCCTTTTTCTTCACCAACACCAATCCAATTATGGTGATACTAGCATTGATGATAATTAACTCATTACCTATTTGGTAATTGCAATATGGCGTTATAATATAATTAGCAATCAGATAAGTAAGTATTGGCGCAATGACGCATATTAGTGGCACTACCGCATCTTTTAAATTGAGTTTGGTAAATAATCCTATGGTAAATAATCCTAATAAGGGGCCGTATGTATAACCTGCTAACATTAAAATGGTATCGATAATAGCACGTTGATTTAAAACATCAAACACAATAATAACTAACCACATGATTACTGCAAAACCAATATGAATAAGTGTTCGGCGTTTTGATTTTTCTTTTTCAGATAAAACAGTATTCTTATCATACTCCAGCATATCAATGTAAGTAGATGTGGTAAGTGTTGTTAATACACTATCAGCACTGCTAAACGTAGCTGCTGTTAAACCAATAATAAATATTAAGCCTGCAAACATTCCCAAATATCCTAATGCTAAATTTGGAAAAACTTTGTCAGAAATAATTTGTCCCGTTGCTAAATTTGTAGGAATATCAATACTTGCAAAGGCATAATATTGATACAATAAAACACCTAAGGATAAAAAGAAAACATTGACGATGACCATCACAATGCTAAACCAAAAAATGTTTTTTTGTGCCTCGCCTAATGATTTGCAACTTAAGTTTTTTTGCATCATGTTTTGGTCTAAGCCTGTCATTGCAACTGCTATAAAAATTCCACCAATAAATTCTTTAAAAAAGAAATTCGATTTATGCCAGTCCCAAAAAAAAGTTTCAGATAAATGAGATTGGTAAATTGTTTTAACGGATTGTGTAAAACTGATATCCATTTTACTCATAATAACACCAATAGAAAGCACCACACCTAACACTAAAAATAAAGATTGAAAGGTATCTGTCCACACTAATGTTTTAATACCACCTTTATATGTATACACTAAAATTAAAACTAAAATAACCGAAACGCTTAGCCAAAAAGGAATGTGTACACTTTGTATTCTATCAAACACAAAAAACTGAATTACCCCAGCGGCCAAATACAAACGCCCCGATGCACCAAGTATACGCGATAAAATAAAAAAGAATGCGCCCGTTTTTTGTGTATGTTTACCAAATCGATCTTGTAAATACGAATAGATAGAAACCAAATTCATTTTGTAATAAATAGGCAACAGTATTTTTGAAATAATAAAATAACCAACAAAATAACCGAGCACCAATTGTAAATAAGAAAAATGGGCCGTGCCAACTTTTCCTGGTACCGAAATATAAGTAACGCCGCTCAACGAATCACCAATCATACCAAATGCCACAGCGTACCAAGGCGATGTGTGATTACCTGAAAAATAACTTTCGGCAGTTGTGTTTTTTGACGTGAGATAGGCAATTAGGAGTAATCCTCCAAAATATAAACCGATGCAAGTGATGATAAGTATTGGCGACATAATTTTAAAGATAGAAATAATGCGAGCGTTTAGTTTTCAATTTTAAATAGATTTTAAATACTGATGCGTTAATATCTTTTATTATTCAAAACACGTATTAAATCACTGTTTTTTTCTCTTTTTTTGTTATCTTGTAGCCTTAATACGAATTATGCAAGACATCATAGATAAAATTCCAAGAGAAGCCTTGTTAAAAGAATTAACAAAGGAACGGTTTGTTAGAAAGACAAATAATGGTGATAATGAAATTTATATTATTACACATCACGATTCTCCAAATACAATGCAGGAAATTGGTCGTTTACGTGAGGTTACGTTTAGGCATGCTGGTGGTGGAACTGGCTTAGCTGTTGATATTGATGATTTTGATATTTGCGCACATCCTTACAAACAATTGTTAGTGTGGGACCCAGTAGACCATGAAATTGTAGGGGCTTACCGTTATATTTTATGCAAAGATGCTGAATACATTAATGGAAAAGTATTGTTAGCGACAACCGAATTGTTTGATTTCTCAGAAGAGTTTTATAAAACGTATTTACCATATACCATAGAGTTGGGTCGCTCGTTTATTCAACCAATGTATCAGCCATCCGAACAATTTAGAAAAGGTTTGTTTAGTCTTGATAATTTATGGGATGGTTTAGGAGCTATTGTAGTTGATAATCCAGAAATGAAATACTATTACGGAAAAGTAACGATGTATACTGATTTTAATGTAACGGCTCGTGATTATATTTTATCGTTTATGAAATATTATTTTCCTGATCCTCAAAAATTAGTAACTCCTATTCATGGTATTGATATTAATACGGATGTTTCAGCGTTTTTAAATGAAATTAAAGACAAGCCGTATAAAGAAGGACAAACTATATTAAATAAATTGGTAAGGTCGTTAGGCGAAAATATTCCACCAATGGTAAACGCCTACAGTAATTTATCAAGCACCATGTTATCATTTGGAACCGCTATTAATCCAACATTTGGTGGAGTAGAGGAAACCGGTATTTTAGTTACGATAGCTGATATTTATAAAAGCAAATCGGATAGACACATTGAAACGTATATCAAAGAATTAAATGAAAGAGAATAACAAAAACTAAATTCAAAAAAATAACATACATATTTATAAAAATAAACAAGACTTCAATCTCTTGAGCTAAAATGTCTCTTTAGTCTTGTATCAAAAATAATGGAAATAAAATCAGCAAAATTTTTAAAAAGTAGTTCGGATAATAAAGGTTGTCCTCCACCAGATAAACCCGAATTTGCTTTTATTGGCCGAAGTAACGTTGGTAAATCATCGTTAATAAACATGTTGGTTAATCAAAAAGATTTGGCAAAAACATCTTCTAAGCCAGGTAAAACGCAATTAATTAATCATTTCACAATCAATGATAATTGGTATTTGGTTGATTTACCAGGTTATGGATATGCCAAAACAAGTAAGACAAATTTGGATAAATTTGAAGAGTTAATTAGTAATTACATTACTAAACGAAAAAATTTAATTTCAGTTATAATTTTAATTGACAGCCGATTAGAATTACAAAAAATTGACGGAGAATTTATGGATTGGTGCACACAACATGAAATACCATTTGCATTGGCTTTTACAAAAGTAGATAAACTTGGTAAGAATGAATGGGCCAGTAATTTTATGAAATATAAAAAACGCTTAACTGATTATTGGGGAGAATTACCTGATATTTTTGTAACAAGCGCCGAAAAAAGACAAGGCAAAGAAGAGATATTAAATTATATCGAAGAAAATTTACAATATTTTGTACCACCTCCAAAAGGAGCTAAATTTGATGATGATGACGAAGATACTATCTGATTGGCAACAGTTACAAAATAAATTAAAAGAGCGCTTTGAAACAGAAATGGATCATGACGCTATTTTGTTTATGATTGGTTTGCAAGAATTAGACAAGCCATACCGTGCGTACAAAAAAGATGAAAAATTGGAAGTGATGCATATTGGTGTTTGCACGGTTTTACAGCCTTACGGTTTTTATGAATACAAAGGCCGAGATGATGATGATTGGCCACATTGGGAAGTGAAAGAACAATTGCCTCACTTGGATGCCAAACAGCAAAATAGATTAATGAACGATGCGCTGATAGAGTATTTTAAACGCACAGGTTTTTTAGATGAAGAAATGAACGCCAATGAAATCAATTAATATTCAATAATTAGAAACAATTAAATATAACATACAACCACATGAAACCATTAATTCCATCTATTCTTTTGTTTTCAGCTTTCACAGTAGCTAATGCTCAAACTGCAAAAGCACCAGCTGTAAAACCGATTTCAAAAACAACCATTAGTAAAACAGCTCCAAAATTACTAGAGACGGTTGCAAAAATGGGAAACGAAATCGTGATCCCTTATAAAAAATTCATATTGTCAAATGGATTAACCATTGTTGTTCATGAAGATCATAGTGATCCTATTGCTTATGTTGATGTAACCTATCATGTTGGTTCTAACAGAGAGCAACAAGGTCGTTCGGGCTTTGCTCATTTCTTTGAGCACATGATGTTTCAAGGGTCAAAAAATGTAGCTGATGAACAACATTTTAAAATCATTACAGAAGCAGGTGGAACATTAAATGGTTCCACAAATTCAGATAGAACAAATTATTTTGAAACGGTTCCATCTAATCAATTAGAAAAAATGCTTTGGTTGGAAGCTGACAGAATGGGGTTTTTACTAGACTCTGTGACTCAAAAGAAATTTGAAGTTCAACGTGCTACAGTAAAAAATGAGCGTGGACAAAATTACGATAACCGTCCGTATGGCTTAGTGAGTGAAAAAACAGGAGAAGCATTATTTCAAAAAGGACATCCTTATTCATGGACAACCATCGGATACATTGAAGATTTAAATAGAGTTGATGTGAATGATTTAAAGCGTTTTTATATGCGTTGGTATGGACCAAATAACGCTGTTTTAACTGTGTCTGGTGATGTAAATACAACAGAGGTAGTTAAGTTAGCTGAAAAATATTTTGGTTCAATTCCTCGTGGACCAGAAGTTAAAAACATGATGAAACAACCTGCGGTGCTAAAAGAGAATCGTTATATCTCTTACACAGACAATGTTCGTTTTCCTATGTTTAAAATCACGTATCCAACTGTTCCTTCTATGGATAAAGATGAGGCAGCATTAGATGTTTTAGGAGAAGTATTATCAACTTCAAAAAGTTCACCTTTTTATACAGCATTTATCAAATCTCAAAAAGCAGTTTCAGCCAATGCTTACAATTACAGCAGAGAATTAGCAGGGCAATTTGAAATTATGATCAGAGCTAATGCAGGAACTAATTTAGCGGATATCGAAAAATTATTGAACGAAACATTAACTGCTTGGGAAAAGACAGGCGTTACAGATGATGATATCCAAAAATATAAAACCTCTTACCAAAGTAATTTATATAACACCTTAGCAACCGTGCAAGGTAAAGGTGCGACTTTAGCTGCTAATCAAACGTATGCAAACAATCCAAATTATTTAAAAACGGAGTTGGCTAATAATTTAAAAGTAACTAAAGCAGATGTGATGCGTGTTTACAACACCTACATCAAAGGAAAATTTGGGGTAATTTTAAGTTGTGTACCTAAAGGAAAATCTGAGTTAGCTGCTAAAGCGGATACATGGAACATGTATGAAAGAACCATCGAAAGTGAAAGCGCTGAATACAAAAATTTATCGTATACCGAACCAAAAGATGTTTTTACAAGAAGTATGGTTCCAGTAGCTCAACCATCTAAAATGGTTCCTGTTCCTGCGTATTGGACCTCAAATTTTAATAATGGAATTAAAGCAATTGGTATATACAGTAATGACATTCCAAAAGTAAATGTTCAGTTTAGTATGCCATTAGGTCATCGATTTGAAGCAATGAATAAAGCTGGTACAGCAAGTATGTTAGCTTCTATATTGGGCGAGTCAACTCAAAAACATTCAGCTGAAGAAATTGGAAGTATGTTGGAGCGTTTAGGAAGTGAAATTAATTTTTCGGCTAATAATGACGAGATTTCGATGACGGTTTCTTCTTTAAAACAAAATTTAGATGCTACTTTAAACATTGCTGAAGAAATGTTATTATTTCCTAAATTTTCTCAGGAAGATTTTGATTTAGTTAAGAAAGAACAATTAGATGGTATTGTGAATCAATCAACACAAGCGACTTCTATCGCTAATAATGTATATTCAAAATTATTGTATGGTAACGAATTTACAATTTCATTACCGGTAAGTGGCACATCAGAAAGTGCTAGTGCGATTACGTTAGATGATTTGAAGAACTATTATGCAAACTTTTCAGGATTTAACGCGGTGTTATCAATCAGTGGAGATATCGATCAAGCATCAGCCTTAAAGAAATTAAATTTTTTAACGAAACTTCAATCCGATAATAAAATGCCTTTAGCAAAATACCGTTATCCTGAAGTTGAGAAAACGCGTTTATATTTTGTAGATAAAAAAGGGGCGCCACAATCAGAAATTAGAGTAGGTTATATTTCATTGCCTTATGATGCAACGGATGATTATTTTAAATCAACGATTATGAATTATTCTTTTGCAGGAGCATTTAATAGCCGCATCAATACTATTTTACGTGAAGTAAAAGGATTTACGTATGGTGCAAGAGGTGGTTTTAGTGGTGGTAAATTTGTTGGACCTTACACATTAAGTGCTGGTGTAAGAGCTAATGCAACAGATAGTTCTTTAGTGATTATGATGGACGAATTAAAAAAATACAATCAAAACGGTATCAATGCTGATGAATTAGAATTCACAAAAAATGCAATGGCTCAAGCTGATGCTTTAAAATATGAATCTCCTTTTCAAAAATTAAGTTTTGTGAAACGTATAATTGATTTCAATTTAGAAAATACATTTGTTGCAAAACAAGGCGATGTCATCAAAACGATTACTAAACCTGAAATTGATCAATTAGCTAAAACCTATTTACCGTTTGATAAAATGATTATGCTTATTGTAGGTGATAAAGCGTCAAACTTTGAAAAATTATCTAAACTAGGTTATGAAATCATTGAGTTAGATATTAATGGAAATAAAGTTAATTAGACAATATAACAATTAGATAATTTGAGAATGAATGTTCTTTATTTCAAATTATCTAATTTCATTGCCGAATTGACTCATTAACTAATTATTGAATTAAGAAAATGAATATAGGAATTGTATGTTACCCAACGTTTGGAGGAAGTGGTGTTGTGGCTACAGAGTTGGGTATTGCATTGGCACAAAAAGGACATAAAGTACATTTTATTACGTACTCGCAACCGTTTAGATTAAATCAATTTAGCGATAATTTATTTTATCATGAAGTAAGCGTAAATGATTATCCTTTATTCGAATTTCAACCTTACGAAAGTGTATTAGCTAGTAAAATTGTTGATGTTGCTATTTATGAACGGCTTGATGTGTTGCATGTGCATTATGCAATTCCTCACGCATCTGTTGCCTACATGGCACAACAAATTTTAAAATCACGTAAAATAAATTTACCATACATCACAACATTGCATGGAACAGACATCACCTTAGTTGGTCAAGATCCATCTTTTGAACCTGTTATTTTCTTTTCATTAAATAAAAGTAATGCCATTACTTCAGTGTCTGAAAGTTTAAGAAAGGATACCTTGAAAACATTTAAGATTGCAAACAAAATAACGGTTATACCTAACTTCATAAAGATTGAAGAATACCAATCCATACAAGGAGTTTGTCATAGACATAAATATGCTCAACCGCATGAAAAAATTTTAATACACGTTTCAAATTTTAGAAAAGTAAAACGTGTAGATGATGTGTTAAGAATATTTGATCGAGTTCGAAAAGAAATACCATGTAAGTTGATTTTAGTTGGTGATGGTCCTGAGCGTCCTGCCATTGATAAATTGTGCAGAGAGTTAAATACGTGTAGTGATATTATTTCAGTTGGCATGATTGCAAATCCAAAAGAAATATTAGCAGTAGGAGATGTGTTTTTATTACCATCAGAAACGGAATCCTTTGGATTAGCTGCTTTAGAAGCAATGGCTATGAAAATGCCAGTTATATCAACTAATACAGGTGGAGTACCTGAATTAAACATTCATGGCAAAACGGGTTACATGAGCAAGGTTGGTGATTATGAAGATATGGCAAAAAACACCCTTGCATTGCTTTCAAATGAAGCAAAATTAGCTCAATTTAAACTGAATGCGTTTGAACAAGCAAAAAAGTTTGACATTGATGTCATATTGCCTATGTATGAAAAGGTATACGAAAGTGTATTGTAAAAACCATTAAAGTTGTTTTACATCTAAGCCAATATTAAATAATGCATCAATACAACTCACATTTTCTTTAAACCCATTTTTATCAGCAAATACTTGATAATAGCGCGTTGATTCAATCTTTATATTTGCTTGATTTAATTCACTTAGTGCTCTGTAATCAATAACGTTTGAAGGATTTAATTCATACGTCTCGGTGAATTGAATTGTTTTTTTTACTCTTAAAATTTTTAGAATCGTTTCAAGTAATTGTAAATTATAATCAAATAAAAACTCATACTGTGTTTCATAAAATGATTTAAATTCATGTTCAAAAAATTCAAAGTAGGGGGAACTTTTATAAGCACTTAATAAAGTACGCCAATGTTGTTGTTGCCAATTTTCGGCGTAAGATATTTTTTTTTCGAAAATTAATTCCTTGTTGCTTTGTTTAATCAGTGGAATGCTCAACGGCATCGTTCCATTAGCAGTCAAAATATCACAACGATTACGATATGTTTGCTTGATAAAGTTTTCCTGTTTTTCAATCAATACGGTATCATGCAATAAAATTTGTTTTAAATAAAAAACAGAAGGTAAATAAGCAGTAGATACTAAAATGTTTTTTTGCATTTATTTAATCTCGCTAAATAATCGATTCCATCGAATGCCATTTCCAAATAATTTATCAATAGAAAAGGCAATACGCGAAGCCTTTCCAATGATATGGTCTTCTGGTACAAATCCCCAATGACGACTATCTTGGGAGTTGTGTCTATTGTCTCCCATCATAAAATAATAATTTTGTTGAATTGTGTATGTAGTTGTTGCTACATCATTAATGTAAATAATCCCATTTTTTAGTTGTAAGGTGTGGTGTTCATACACTGAAATGATTCTTTCGTAGAGACATAAATTAGATGTGTCTAATTTCATAATATCACCTTTTTGTGGAACTTTTAATGCACCAAAATTATCTACATTCCATTTATAGTGCTCGTTATATGGGAATACAAATTCATCCCACATATCTTTTTGTTCTGTTTGTTTTTCTATAACAGTAACATAATTCTTACTTTTCAAAGTATCGTATAATTGATTGGTGAGAGTAAAAGAATAATCATTGTTTTCTGATATTTGTCCGCCTTCATATATCCGATAACTAGCTAAATAACTCGAATCAAGTAGTTTGGTTGTTTTCAAATGGTAGTTAAATTGAAAGGTTTCAATATCTGTTGTTGCTTTATTATTAATGTATGTTTTCCCACTTTCAATTTTGATACTATCACCTGGAATTGCTATGCATCGTTTTACAAAATACGTACGATGATCTAATGGATATTCGTCTTCTTGTGGATAATTAAAAACAACTACATCATTGCGTTCTATTCCTAAATCGCCTGACAATCGAAAATAAGGCAATGAGAATAGTTCCGAATAATATTTTTGATTGATGAATGGAATGCTTAATACTGTTTTGGGAATCCTTGGGCCATATGATAATTTATTAATAAAAATAAAATCACCCGTTAACAAACTTTTTTCCATCGATGGAGAATTTACCGATGATACCTCAAATAAAAATGTTCTAATAATCAAAACAACGATGAATGAAATGGATATGGCTTTTAGCCACTCAATTAATAGTTTGTATGTTTTATTATTTTTCAATTTAATTTAATGACTGTAAAGATATTATAATTATCATAAAAAAATCCCCTCATTACTGAGAGGATTTTTGAGCAATTTATAAAAGTTTAACCCTTAATTATTCCCTAACAATTGCTTTATGTATTAATTCAATTTAAATGCAGGAATTTTTCCTTCAAGCATTAATGCTGTTGATTTTTTAACATGTTCTTCAAAGTTACCAAAAGCTAATGCATCAAGCATTTCTGAACGTGACATGTTTGGATTCCCAAATTGTTTTTTGATATCTTCAGAACAACGGTCTACAAATTTTTCAAACTTATTTGGAGCCCATAAGTATTCTTTAACTAAAGCTTCTTTTTCAATTTTAAATTC
>JBIISW010000164.1:0-5243 GCA_044340865.1 Bacteroidia bacterium
GTATGCTAGCGATGCGTCGCGGAGAAAAAGAAGATTTTTTAATTTTAGACATCGTGATTGATGATGAAATTGCACACGACCAAATTAAAAAACAATTTATCACATCGAGAGGTGAATGTGCAGAACACATTACATTGGCCATTGAAGATGGTTACAAACGCTTATTGCAACCAAGCATTGAAGCAGAAATGCGATTGTTGACCAAACAAACAGCTGATGAAAAAGCCATACAAGTATTTGCTGATAATTTAAGAGAATTACTATTGGCATCTCCCTTAGGACAAAAATCAATACTTGCTTTAGACCCTGGATTTAGAAGTGGTTGCAAGGTAGTAGCGCTAGATGCTCAAGGAAAATTATTAGAAGAAACTGTTATTTATCCTCACGAACCTCAACGCAGAGTAACCGAATCGCAACATGTTGTATTAGCATTTTGTGCCAAACACAGCATTGAAGCCATTGCCATTGGTAACGGCACTGCGTCAAGAGAAACAGAACAATTTATTAGAAGTATTGACGTATTACCAAAATCAATTCCTGTGATTATGGTGAGTGAATCTGGTGCATCGATTTATTCGGCGTCGGATGTTGCTCGCGAAGAATTTCCTGATTATGATTTAACGGTACGTGGTGCGGTGTCAATTGGAAGACGCTTAGCAGATCCATTAGCAGAATTAGTAAAGTTAGATGCTAAATCTATTGGTGTAGGGCAGTATCAGCATGATGTGGATCAAACTGCTTTAAAAAACAAACTAGATACAGTCGTTATGAGTTGTGTAAATGGTGTTGGTGTAGAATTAAACACAGCCTCTAAGCAGCTATTATCATACGTTTCAGGGATTGGTGAAAGTTTAGCAAAGAATATTGTTGATTACAGAAATGAACATGGTGCTTTCAAATCACGCAAAGAATTACTCAATGTAAGTCGCATGGGCGATAAAGTATTTGAACAATGTTCAGGATTTTTAAGAATCAGAGATGCTAAAAATCCATTAGACAAAAGTGCTGTGCACCCAGAAGTATATCACATCGTTGAAAAAATGGCGAGTGACTTACATACAAAAGTGGATACGTTAATGGAAGATAAAGAAGTTCGAAAAAAAATTAATTTAAATGCCTACATCACTGAAACCATTGGTTTACCAACACTTAAAGACATCATGAGTGAATTGGAAAAACCAGGACGCGATCCTCGAAAATCATTTGAAGTATTTAGTTTTGATGAAACTGTTCATAGTATCGAAGACTTAAGAGAAGGCATGCGTTTACCTGGTATTGTTACCAATGTCACTAATTTCGGTGCCTTTGTAGACATTGGCGTTCATCAAGATGGCTTGGTACATATTTCTCAAATCAGTGATTCGTTTGTAGATGATCCTAACACTGTTGTGAAAGTTGGTCAACAAGTTTGGGTAAATGTAACCGAATGTGATGTGAAACGAAAACGCATTGCCCTTTCGATGAAAGGTGAATCAACCAATACAATGAAAAAATCGACTCCTAAAATTGAAACACCAAGCTATGATGCAAATGATATGCAATCGGCGTTGGCAGCATTAAAAGGAAAGTTTAAAAAATAAAGTGAAGGGACTGAAGGGATTGGAGAGACAGAAGGGATGGAAGGGAGAGAAGGGAGAGAAGGGACGGAAGGGACGGAAGAGATTATATGGATTTCTTTTTTTTAAACCAAACAATTAATTAGAATGATACCTTACATCAATATTCATACGCATCATTTAGGAACTGAAACAGATATTTCAATTTACAACAATCGATTTTTGTTTGAAGACATCACAACCGATTGTTTATTTTCTATTGGCATTCATCCATACGATTGTCATTTATTTACTGATCATTCGTTTAAAGACATGGAACCATTTTTAAAACAAGATAATTGTTTTGCTATTGGTGAATGTGGTTTAGATAAATTAATTAGCGTTGATTTAAAACAACAACAATTCATTTTAACCGAACAATTAAATCTGGCGTTAATTTATAAGAAACCAGTCATCATTCATTGCGTGAAAGCGTTTGATGAATTAATTGAAGTATGTAAGCCTTTTGAAAATAAACTTAAACTCATCATTCATGGATTTAATAAATCAGAAGAACTTGCCTTGCAATTGATTTCAAGAGGCTATTATGTATCAATACATCCCTCACTTTTCAAAAAAGATAATTTTAATTTTACGAAACTTCCAATCGAGCAATTATTTTTTGAAACGGATAATGATTCTAACTTATCGATTAATGAAGCGTATCGCAATGCCTCCATTAAATTAAATTTGAGCGAAAGCATGTTAAAAGAAAAAATTTATAGTAATTTCAAACTTTTATTTTTATGACATTACACCCTGATAAACATTGGTTACAACGCACTCAACTTTTAATTGGAGATGAGGGTATTGATATTTTAGAAAATTCACACGTATTAATTGTTGGTTTAGGTGGCGTTGGATCATACGCAGCAGAAGCCATTTGTAGAGCGGGCGTTGGAGAAATGACCATCGTGGATGGAGATGTTGTGGACCCAACAAATAGAAACAGGCAATTACAAGCCTTAAGTTCAACACATGGAATGAGTAAAGCCTTACTAATGCAAGAACGATTAACCCTGATCAATCCATTAATTAAATTACATGTAATTTCTGAATTTCAAGATCCAGAAATGGTCAAAGCATTATTAGCAAAAAAATACAGTTACGTGATTGATGCCATTGATAGTATTTCTCCAAAAATATACATGATTAAAACTGCCATGGAAATGGGACAACGCCTTGTATCATCGATGGGTGCAGGCGGAAAAATGGATCCAACACAATTACAAGTTGCTGATTTTTCGAAAACGTTTAATTGCCCAATGGCGTATTATTTAAGAAAGCGCTTAAAAAAGCATGACATTCGTAAAGGATTTAAAGCGGTATTTTCTTCTGAATTACCAGACCACGCCTCTATCATGCGCACAGATGGATCGAATTACAAAAAATCAGCGTATGGAACGATTTCTTATATACCTTCCGTATTTGGGATGACCTGCGCCTCAGTGGTGATTAGAGATTTATTAAATTGGAAAGAAATAAAATAATTATTTCTTAAAAATACTTTTCAAGGCTTCGTAAGGATTAATTAAATTGTGCTCGATATCCGATTCGATGCCTTCGATTTTACGTTTTATAGTTGGATCTGCATAAAACTGTTCAATGATTAAATCATTCAACGTTTGATGAAACCATTGTTTATGCTGATACTGTCTCTTCTTCAAAAAATAATCACTAGCTACTGTATGTCGACGGTATTTCTCAATTAGTTCATACACCTCAGTAATACCTTTTGATTCAAGGCTTGAACACGTTAATGCTTGAGGAATCCAATTACTCTCAGTGGGAGGAAATAAATGTAGGGCATTAGCATATTCGCTCCTTGCCATTTTTGCTTTATCTACATTAGTACCGTCAGCCTTTGTAATCACAATGGCATCAGCCATTTCCATAATACCGCGTTTAATACCTTGCAATTCATCACCAGCCCCAGCAAGCATTAATAACAAAAAGAAATCAGTTAATTGGTGAACCAATGTTTCACTCTGTCCTACTCCCACTGTTTCAATGAGCACATAATCATAACCAGCAGCTTCACAAATAATAATACTTTCTTTTGTTTTTTTTGTAATACCACCTAAACTTCCAGAGCTTGGTGAAGGACGAATAAAGGCGGAAGGATGAATAGCTAACTGTTCCATTCTCGTTTTATCGCCAAGGATACTTCCTTTACTAATTTGACTACTTGGATCTACTGCTAAAACAGCTAGTTTATGTCCCTGTTTAATAACCTCTAATCCAAAACTCTCTATGAATGTACTTTTGCCAACACCAGGAACACCAGTGATACCTATACGAATGGAGTTACCACTGTGTTTGATAATTGCGTTAATAATTTGCTGAGCTTGTTCTTGATGCTCGTGTTTAGTTGATTCTACAAGGGTTATGGCTTTACTCACGTAACTTATTTGAGAGGATAAAATCCCATCTACAAATTCATTGATATTAAATTGTTTTGTCATGTAATTAATACGTCAGGTAAGGTAAAATTACACTTAACTTTTCGGAGTTAAAAATTCCTAAGTCAATAATATCTTTTTCAGTAAGTTTCCCATGTTTTAATCGGAAATTAATAATGGCCTGTGCCGACTGAAAATTAAAATAAGGATGCTTACGTAATGGATTCAAATCAATGGTATTGATTGGGATTAAAACCAATTTAGTTTTATCAATTTGTATTTGATTACTCAAACTGACATACAAACTATCAGTCATTCCATAAATTTCTTTAAGCTGTTTCAGGTTGTGAAAACCGCCAAGCATCGTTCTGTATTTAATAATGCGTTTAGTAAACGAAGGTCCAATGCCTTTTAAATATACTATGGATAGACTATCTGCCGAATTGATTTCAAGAATTGTTTTGGCAAATGATTTTTTGGGATAGGTCCTTTCATACACACTATCTTTTTTAAATTCACGTTGATGATTCGGAATTAAAATATAAGATTCTAATGTTTGAAATAAAGTTGGAGATAATCCATACAACTTTTTTAAGTCATCCGGTTTAAAAAAACGACCACCTTTCTTTCTAAAATTAAGTAAAATGGCTGTTAATTTTTTTGAAAATCCTAGTTGTAGGGCTTCCTCTGCGGTAATTGTGTTAGGATTAAAAACAAACAATTCTCTTTCAAACACTTCTTTGCTATCGGATTGAGACGAAAGTACATCATGTTTCAAAGATGTATCTATATCATTTATTGGTTGTTCTGATTCAACTTGACTCGTAACAAATGTGGAATTATTAACGACAAGGTAAGGCATCATCCATTTTAATAAAAACACAAGGACAAGTATAATAAACAATACAAAAACACCATTTCGTTCTTGCTTGTTGAATTGAAAAAAATGAAACAAAAACGATTTAATTTTCTGAAACATTATTTTTTTGTTTAAATAAAAAATAAACAGGAACTCCAAGAGCAATGATAACTAATCCCATCCCTGTATTGAATGTTTTGTAAACTAATAAATCAAGACACACTAACGAAGTTAAAACAATGTAAAGTGCAGGAACAAATGGATAGCCAAATGCTTTGTAAGGGCGATGAGCATCAGGCATTTTTTTTCGCAATACAAATAATCCAACGATGGTGATGATATAAAACAATAAAGAAGAGAATGTAGCGTAGTCTAATAAATCACCAT
>JBIISW010000186.1:0-4261 GCA_044340865.1 Bacteroidia bacterium
GCAGAAGCCCAAATCCCCTGAAGTATCAGGGCATTTTGAGGTACATTAAACTTATTAAGTTTAGCTACATTTTTAAAAAACAATCCTTCTTTAGCCATCGATTGAAATAAGCGTGAGCCTGCTAAAATCAAACCATTATTACAGCCAAATGTAGACACCATAATTAATGCCGCCATGAGGTATTTTGCAACATCGCCAAACACGACAAATAAAGCGGCTGTTCCTACTCTATCCTTTTGTGCAAACATGATGCCTTGACCAATTACAGAATCAGAATCTGCAGAACCATCTAAAGGCAGCAAACACAAATAAGCAACATTAGCCAACACATAAATAATAGTAACCATGCTAACACCAAAAAATAAACCTAATGGAATATTACGTTGTGGCTTTTCTACTTCTCCAGCAATAAAGGTAACGTTGTTCCATGCATCGCTACTAAACAAAGATCCAATCATTGCCACCCCAATTGCAGAGGCTAAAGCCATACCAGACAATGGCAAAAATTCGCTAGTTGTTGAATTTACAACTTGCTTTGCATCCCATGCATGAGTCATGTTAGTTGAAAACACATCCGTATGAAATCCATAATAAATTCCAACAATGATCAATGCAAACAACGCTATAAGTTTCGCAGAGGTGAAAATACGTTGAATGGTTTTTCCGTTCTCAATGCCTCGTGTATTAATAAAAGTAAGGATTGCTATGATTGCAATTGCTAAAAGTTGGGCACTTGTCACTTTAAAATTCACAATCTGTAACATCACATTCCCTTCTTCAAAAAATGGAATAAAAACACCAGTAAACTTTGCAAACGCAACTGCAACAGCAGCAATCACACCAGTTTGAATAACTAAGAAAACAGTCCAACCATATACGAAGGCTGTTAAATTTCCAAATGCTTTTTTAATGTAAACAAATTGACCGCCTGCTTGAGGCATCATACCAGCTAATTCGCCATAACTTAAAGCCGCTAATAATGTGATCAAACCAGATAAAATCCAAACTATTAAAAGCCATCCGGCTGAACCGACTGAACGGGCTATGTCGGAACTCACAATAAAAATACCAGAGCCAATCATAGATCCAGCAACCAAAAGCGTTGTATCAAATAAGTTTAAAGATTTTTTCATTTTCTAGTTCGAGCTGTGCTATTGAATAAATGCGTTAAAATATTTTTTTCATCAGCAGTCATTTCAATACCTCTTCTTGCATACACGCGATTTGCCGTTTCAAACATCTTATCTAATTGATAAGTTTCGATATGAGTTACACCACCCCAAGTAAAAGAAGGAATGTGTGTTGGCGGAAATCCAGCACCAAAAATATTTGCAGCAACTCCCACAACTGTTCCTGTATTAAACATGGTATTAATGCCACATTTACTATGATCACCCATCATCAGTCCACAAAATTGTAACTGAGTGTCTTTCATGGTTTCAGATGCGTAATTAAATAATTTTACAGAACCATAATTATTTTTCAAATTACTATTATTCGTATCGGCACCCAAATTACACCATTCTCCGATTACGCTATTTCCTAAAAAACCATCATGTGCTTTATTGGTAAATCCAAAGATGACAGAATTATTGACTTCACCACCAACCTTACAATGAGGACCAATGGTTGTTGCGCCGTAAATTTTAGTACCTAATTTTAAGGTAGCATGTTCGCCTAATGAAAATGGACCACGAATGATGCTTCCTTCCATTACCTCGGCATCTTTAGCGATATATATTGGTCCCGTTGAAACATTTAAAATGGATGCTTCAACTTTTGCCCCTTCTTCAATAAATAATTGCTGCTTATCGCCAATTAATTTATTTGTGTTTGATAATTCTTGCGACTGTTTTCCTTTTGTCAAAAATTCAAAATCAATTTTTATCGCTTCGCTATTTTTAGAAAAAATATCCCAAACGTTTTTTATAGACAAATAATTTTTAGGAATGTCTTTTGCTTTACTTAGCAGATGTTCAACATCAATGTCATTTGAATCTGAAGTTTTATAAGCAATTAAGTCGTTACCTGATTTGATAGCTGAATTCATTTCTAAATTCAAAATAGCATTTACTAATTCTTGATTGGGGCAAATTTTACCATTGATATACATATTTTCAAGTGTTGTCTGCTTTTTATATTTTACACTTAAAAAATCTTGGGTTTGAAAAGACACATTTGTATTCAATACATAATTCCATTTTTCGGTAATCGTTAAAATACCAATTCGAATTTCTGAAACAGGTTTTGTAAATGTAAACGGTAATAAATCATTGCGTGAATAATCGTCAAATAAAATAACATTCATAATTTAAATATATTAAAGTTTTTTAACCGCTACTATTCAATAAAATACTAGCTCAACAATTGTTTCAATTTTTCAATCTGGTCCGAAGTACCCAACACAAATAATTTTGAATTAGTTATGATACGTGTCTCAGCACTCGGATTAACAATATACTCGCCTTCTGCTGTTTTAAACCCAATGATATTAGCACCAGATTTATTTCGTATTTCTAAATCTTTTAAGGTTTTATCTTTTAAGGCATCTGGCATTTCAGTAAACGATATTTCTTCTAAGCTTATGTTATTACCACGCTCAGAAGTGATGGTATCGATAAATTCAATTACATCTGGCTTCATTACTAATGATGCCATGTGCGCTCCACCAACTTTATCGGGCATGATAACATTGTTAGCGCCAGCAATTTTCAATTTGGTATCTGAATTATCTTCACTCGCTCTGGAAATGATGGTTAAATTCTTATTTAAATTACGGGCTGTTAAAACAATAAATACATTATCGGCATCAACTGGAAGAGTTGTAATTAACGCTTTTGCGCGATGAATTCCAGCCTTTAATAAAATTTCATCTTGCGTACCATCACCAAAAATTACTAAATCGCTATGCTTGTGATTTAAACTATTTGTAATAGTTACGTTACTTTCAATAACTACAAATCGTTGATTGTGTTTTTTTAAAACCTGTGCGGCCTGCCTACCATTTCGGCCGTAACCGCAGATGATAATATGATCAGATAATTTTTCTATTGAAGCGTTCAATTTTTGATTTTTATAAAATTCATTAAATTCTCCATCAAAAACAAATTTTGTAATGGATGAAACAGCATACGCAAATGTACCAAAACTTGTTATAATAAGAAATGCTGTGAACGTTTTTCCTGCATGACTTAACGGTTGTACTTCCCCATATCCAACAGTTGCAACGGTAATTACCGTCATATAAAATGCATCAAACCAATTATAATTATCAATGATGACATAGCCTACCGTACCAATAACCCATAAAAACAATAATATTAATAGGGGAGAAAAAAAACGATAATATAATTTGAATAGTGAAAACATCTAGTCTTAAAAGTAAGATTAAATCGTGAGGAATAAAAAGATTTTAAATATCCCAAACACTTTTTTTACGAGATTGCTTAAATTTAAAACTCTCTTTATGTTCGAGCATAAAAGCCATGATGAAATAAATAATAATTGGTGAGCCGAACGTAAAAAAAGATAAATAAATAAAATACATACGGATTGTCGTAGAGCGAATTCCTAGTTTCTTTCCCCACCATTCGCAAACACCAAATGCGTGTTCTTCAAATTTGAGTATTATTTTATGTATCATAGTTGTAAAAATAGGAATTATTAGTTTAAAAATGAGACGACTCAACTGTTTTTTAAAAGATATTCTGCCACATGGCAATTAAGACACGATTTAATGGAACAATAAGAATCGTGTAACTTAATCATAGCTTGCGTTTCCAAAGCACTTTCGGGAACTACACCTAAATTTGTGAATGCTTTGGTTTTAGTGTTAATTTCTGCTGGAATCTGCTCAAGTAAATCAAATGCATATTCTTGCATGTCTTCTTTACAATTTTGCTTTGACACAAAAAAAAGAAAAGGAACAATTGTATTGATCACAATATTGTAAAAAGCTAAATCGCCCAAATGTTTAGCTGACTCTTTAACTGGAGAATCAAATTTAAAATGAGATTTAAAATACTCATTGGTTTCTACATTAAAGTAATTTTTTAATTGAATAATGGTGGGTTGTTTTTCTATAAAATGAAAAAGCGATTGCTGTTTACCAATTAAACAAACTAATTGAGAAATTCTAATCGTTGGAAAATTTGAAGGGCGTGTTTTCGAAAATTTCCATATTTCTTTTTTCAAAGGAATCAACATGTATTTGTGTTTCAAAAATTCAAATTCATTTTGCAAACTAATTGGATATTTTTCT
>JBIISW010000097.1:0-9464 GCA_044340865.1 Bacteroidia bacterium
CATCTGGAAATAAAAAGCAAGAAATGTATTATTCAGCCGATGGAAAACTATGTACAATTATTGATTACATCTATAATAAACAAGGTGGCTTTTTAAAAACAAAAACATCTGAAATCATCCCTTGCATTATGGATGAACTATAACCTAGAGTTTAGGTTTAATAAATTCTATGTTTCGCTTCAACCCATTATATTTAGTGCGTTTTACGGCACTTCCTATAAATACAGTTGAAAATACATCTTCATTTAATTGATTCCAATCGGCGGTATTAAAATTTAAAAAGCCCGTTGTATTATTAAATTTTGGCTCTTGATGAAATTCACTAAAACTGTTCCATGGACACACATCTTGACACACATCGCAACCGAACATCCAATTATCCATTTTATCTTTAAAATCGTTTGGAATTGCCTCCTTTAATTCAATCGTAAAATAACTGATGCATTTACTGCCGTCAACTACGTATGGCTCAACGATGGCAGAAGTAGGACAAGCGTCTATGCATTTAGTACAGGTGCCACAATAATCCTTAATTGCACCATCATACTCTAAATCTAAATCGATGATTAGTTCAGCGATAAAAAAAAAGGATCCTTGTTGCTTATTTATTAAATTAGAATTTTTTCCAATCCAACCTAAACCGCTTTTTTTTGCCCATGCTTTATCAAGCACTGGGGCACTATCTACGAAAGCTCTTCCGTTAATGTCTCCAATCTTTTCTTTGAGTGTAAATAAAAATTCTTTGAGTTTGTCTTTAATCACATCATGGTAATCTAAGCCATACGCATACTTAGAAATTTTTGGTGAGTCTGGATTTTGTTGTTGCTCCGGAAAATAATTATACAATAATGATACTACTGATTTTGCATCATCAACTAAAAGCGTTGGGTTAAGGCGTTTGTCAAAATGATTTTCCATGTACTCCATTTTTCCATGTTTATTTTCACTTAACCATTTCTCTAACCTGGGAGCTTCTTCTTCTAAAAATTCAGCTTTGGAAATTCCACAAAAATCAAAACCCAAACGCTTAGCTTCTTGTTTAATTATATTGGAATATGTGGATTTGTTATTCATCAAACAATCCACCATTTCTGGCTCTAAACGATTTCCCTAAATGTTTGTATGCTTTTTCTGTGGCCTCTCTACCTCTTGGCGTACGTGATAAATAACCTTCTTGAATTAAAAAAGGTTCATACACTTCTTCAATCGTTCCGGCTTCTTCGCCAACAGCAGTGCTTATGGTTGTAATGCCAACAGGCCCACCTTTAAATTTATCAATGATTGCTGATAAAATACGGACATCCATTTCATCTAAACCATTTTTGTCAACGTTTAATGCTTTTAATCCATAGGTTGCAATATTGATGTCAATACTCCCATCACCTTTTATTTGTGCAAAATCTCTTACACGGCGTAATAATGCATTTGCTATACGTGGTGTTCCTCTGCTTCTTCTTGCAATTTCATAAGCAGCTTCGTCTGCTATTTTTACACCTAATATATCCGAACTACGTTGCACGATGCCTGTTAAAACTTTACTATCGTAATAATTTAAACGAGATGTAATTCCGAAACGTGCACGCAATGGTGCTGTTAATAAACCGCTACGAGTGGTTGCCCCAACTAATGTAAACGGATTTAATTTAATTTGAACGGTGCGGGCGTTTGGCCCACTATCAATCATGATATCAATTTTATAATCTTCCATAGCGGAATATAAATACTCTTCAACGATAGGGCTTAAGCGATGAATTTCGTCAACGAATAAAACATCAAACGGTTCAAGATTAGTTAATAGACCTGCTAAGTCGCCTGGCTTATCAAGCACTGGGCCACTTGTTACTTTCAAGTTTACACCTAAGTCATTAGAAATAATATGAGCCAACGTTGTTTTTCCTAACCCTGGAGGCCCATGCAATAATACATGGTCGAGTGCTTCTTCACGTTGCTTAGCTGCTAAAACAAACACACGTAAATTATCAACAACTGCTTCTTGTCCACTGAAATCATTGAATTCAATAGGACGAAGTGCTTTTTCGTAATCCTTGTCGGTATTAGTATGCTTTTCGTTATTAGCGTCTAAATTTTCATTCATTTATGTAAAAGTACAAAATTAAAGTAGAGTTGGATGCTATAAAATATAGCATTAGTTTTGGTTACTACTTTAATTTATTCCACTATTAAATCTCTATATGAAAAAAGTAAAAAATATTTTGAGTGAAATACATCCAACAATTATTGAAACACGAAAAGGAAGCGTAACAACTTATTTAGAGATAACAAAAACAAATGGGAAATATGTATTAAATAGTGATACCGCCAACTATTCATTTGGAGGGTTGCATGTTTTATTTGATACTTTTTTCAAACAAATGCGTGTCAAACAATACGATATCCGTACAGTTTTATTGCTTGGTATGGGAGCCGGAAGCGTTATTACCTTATTAAAAGAAAAATATAAAATTGGCTGTGCCATTACTGCCATTGAAAAGGATGACGTTGTTATTGAGTTAGCAAAGAAATACTTTCAAATAGAAAAACACAAATCGTTGAGCATAGTGAATGACGATGCTTTTGAATATGTGAAAACAACATATAAAAAATTCGATTTAATTATTTCAGATATTTTTATTGAGGGTAATGTTCCTGAGCAATTTGCCTCTCCCGAATACATCCATAATTTAAAAAGGATTTCAAATAAAAACAGTTGTTTGATTTATAATAAAATGACAGAAAATCCAAAGCATAAAAAAGAAGTGAAAGCATTTGAAAAATTATTTTCAGACGTTTTTGTAGGCGCTGAAACACATAAGCTCCTCACCAATGATTCGGAAAATAGTTTGCTATACTACAACACACTATTACTTAAATAAAAAAGACGTGTTAAGTTAACACGTCTTTTTAAGAATTTAAATGCCGTTATATTTTATTCTTTTACAAACTTAAATTTCTTGTCAATGGTGTTTGTTTTTAACTCCAATACATAAATTCCTTTTGCTAAATTTTCAATATTAATTTTTTCTGCCATAGCATTTAATGAAAGTTGTTTTTCAATCACAACTTTTCCAGACACTTCGATTATTTTTATGTCAGCAATAGCATTTACTAATTCCGCAGGAATCGTAAGTGTTATTTGATTTTTTGCGGGATTCGGTCCTAAAATGATGGCATTAAAAATATATAATTCATTAATCCCAGTAATGGAAAACGCTGCTGATGAAGATTGACAACCAAAAGCAGTGGTTACCCAAACTGTATAATATCCTAATGCAGTTACAGAATAGGTTTGACTTGTTGCACCAGCAATAGGTGACCCATTTAAATACCATTGGTTACCACTAGCAGAGCTAGAAGTTAATATTGAACCGCTCTGAGAAATAGTAGGAACAGCAGGTGTAGAACCAACTGTTACCGTGGTACTTTTAACAACTGTACAAGCACCAACATATCCTGTGCAAGTATAAACTGTTGTTACAGTTGGAGAAACACTAATGGATGAAGAGGTTCCTCCTCCATTTGACCAAGAATAAGTAGTTGCACCAGATGCTGAAATCGTTGTTGGAACTTCACTACAAACGGTAGCAGATGTTAAGGCCATTGTAGGAGTTGTGGATACTAATATGGTATTAGTATATACAGTACTTGTTCCATATACATTTGTGCTTTTCATAGATACGGTATAAACACCTGCAGAAGTATAAGTAACTGTTGGATTTTTAACAGTTGATAAAGCTGGTGTTCCTCCTGTTAATGTCCATGTCCATGCTGTTGGCGTGTTGGATGATTGATCATTAAATACAAAAGGGACGTTTACACAAGCAGAAGAAAAAACTGTAGAGTAATTAGGAACTGGCGGTGTTAACGGATTAGTATATAAATCTGATTGCCAAACACCTCTTCCATAGGTTGCTGCTCTTAATTTACTTGTTGCATAATGAATTTCAAAATCAGTAACGATGACATTTGGTAAATTAGTCATAAAAGGAATAAAACTAGTCATGCTTCCATCTCTATAATAAACACCAACGTCTGTTCCAACATAAATAGCATCATTTGAATTTTTAGTGTAAATAATGCAATTAACGGGCAAGTTAGGTAATCCTGCTGAAATGGGTGTCCATGATGTTCCGCCATTTGTGGTCACAAAAACCTTATTGGGAGCAGAATAGCCAGAGAACGTTACGAAAATATTATTTGCATCCAGATTATCAACGGCAATGTTTGTGATGGCAGCCGAACCAGTTGGCAGTCCTGCGCTGATATTCGTCCAGGTAGCACCACTATTTGTTGTTTTAAATAAACTGGTAGAACGTGCCGCATAAAGAGTTGCTGTATTGGATGGAGCAGCAGCAATATTCAACACATAACCAGAACCAGCAATAGTGCCCATCTGAGTCCATGAATCACCCTTATTCAATGATTTAAATACCTGCTCATAACCACAATAAAAAATATTTGCATTATTTGGACTTTGAATTATTGGAGAAACCCAAGCTCCTGTGCCTATTAAACCTGTTGTGATGCCGCTCCAATTTACACCACCATCCGTAGATTTATTAAAATCACCGTATACATAAGATTCTATTAGTGTTGAATTACTACTCCAGTCTACAAAACAATCAGCTCCGTCGCCCCCATATACTTCTGTCCAAGTTGTGCCATTCATCAAATTGGTTCCATTATCTTGATGACCAGATAAAACATAATTTGGAGTTGCGGCTTGTGCAGATTGACCAATTTTATATACTTGAGCAATATTCATTTGGCCATTAATAGTTGTCCAAGATGTTCCACTTGTTGTTGTTCTAGAAATTCCACCATCGTGACCTAAGTAACAAGTTGTTCCAGATACGTATTCAACAGCGTGCAAATCAGCATGCACATATGGTTTACCACCACCACCGTACCAATGGGTATTTAAAGTCCATGTAGTGCCTCCGTTTGTTGATTTCCATGTATTAACCCCCCCACAAATAATTTCTTCTTTATTAGTTGGAGAAACGCCACAAGCAATGTCATACCACCCTTGGCCCCCAGTATCAGTGCCTCCGGTACTCCAGCCAAAAATATTTGGTGTTGAAGATCGTAATGTGAATGTAGCTCCGCCATCAACTGAACGATATACTCCGCCAAAACCATTATCAGCTGATTTACTGCATAAAATATAAATATAACTAGGGTCCGCTGGCGTTACAGATAAAGCCATACGATTAACTCCAGTTGTTGGAAGCCCAGTTGCAAGCGTAGTAAATGTAGTTCCTCCATTAATCGATCGAACAAAAGTACTTCCTGTAACAGCAAACACATTAGTCGTGTCGCCTCCTGCAGTCGTTTTATATTCCATGTCTTTGTAATTGCCAACTTTCACTCGACTCCAAGTTGTACCTGCATTATTTGTTCTGTATATTCCATCACTGGTTGCAGCCAACAACACGTTAGGATTTTTTGAATTAATTAATAATCTTCCTATTGTTCGACCTAAGTTTACTCCCCAGTTCAAACCAGTTATAGCCCAAGTTAAACCACCATTTGTTGATTTATAAATTCCAACGGATGAATTGTCATTTGCATCGATATCACCTGTTGCTAAATACATGATGTTTGTATTTAGTGGATTAATAGCTAAATCAGAACATCCTAGAACAGCTAAGGTATTCGTATTTGTTGACCAATTAACGCCATTATCAGTAGATTTCCATAAACCACCTGCGCCAGTACCTACGAAAATGGTTGTTGGAACGCCTGGCATAAAACGAATAAACGTCAAACGACCAGCGTCACCGCCAATTGGTGAACCAAATGGACCAATTGGTGCCCAATTACCAGAAGTGCTTGATGGTGAACTAATTTTAGCAGCCGTCGTTGGATTTGCTAATAAGAAACTTTGAAACTCTTCGAAAGCTTTAGAAGGTGAAGCTAACTTTAAATCGCCACTCGGATAAACTCTTGGTTCTGCCATCCATTCCCAACGCTTAAATTGGTTATACCCTTTTCCTCGCTCATAGCTATGAGTTTGCCAATAGGTATTAAATTCATTTTGAATAGAATAAAAATTTTCATTGCTGTTTTTAAACTTATCTACCCAGCTTTGGGAAAATAAAGAAATAGATGTTAATGAAAATGAAATTAAAAATAAAAGTTTTTTCATGAGTTGTTTTTCGTAGTTATTACTTCAAATATAATTAAAAAAAAGTATTTAAAAAAAAGCTATAATGTGTCAACTATTTGATTGCTAAGACAATTCTAACCTTTTCAGTTATTTAAAACAATTGGATGTTATTTTTGTTTAAAATTATAATATATGATAGCTACGTGTCGTTATTAAATCAAAAAAACATATATTTGTTATAATGGAAATTGTAAAAGGTTCAGGGGTTGCACAAGGTGAATTATTAGAAAAAGTAAATTCACCTTCCGACTTAAAAAAATTAAATCCAAATCAATTGGAACAGTTCTGTAAAGAATTGCGCCAATATATTGTTGATATTGTTTCTACAAAAGGTGGGCACTTTGGTGCTTCGCTTGGTGTTGTAGAGCTTACAACTGCCATTCATTATGTATTTAATACGCCTTACGACCAATTAGTGTGGGATGTAGGGCATCAAGCCTATGGCCATAAAATCATTACTGGACGAAAAGATGTTTTTCACACGAACCGTATTTATAAAGGAATCAGTGGATTCCCGAAGCGTTCCGAAAGCGAATACGATACCTTTGGTGTAGGACATTCTTCTACCTCCATTGGTGCTGCATTAGGAATGGCGGTTGCGTCTAAATATAATGAGATTAAAGATAAGCAGCATATTGCAGTAATTGGCGATGGCTCAATGACCGCAGGTATGGCATTCGAAGCATTAAATCATGCTGGCAGTGCTAATGCAAATATATTAGTTGTATTGAATGATAATTGCATGAGTATTGATCCTAACGTAGGAGCGCTTCGTGATTATTTAACAGATATTACAACTTCACATACGTATAATAAAACAAAAGATAAAGTTTGGGAGTTGCTTGGTAAGATTAGCAAATTTGGTCCTAATGCGCAAGAAATTGCCAGCAAGCTCGAAAACGCTGTAAAAACAAGCCTTTTAAACCAAAGTAATTTATTTGAATCGCTTAAATTTAGATACTTTGGGCCAATTGATGGACATGATGTCGGCCGTCTAACAAAAATAATGAGTGATTTAAAAGACATTCCCGGTCCAAAAATACTACACGTATTAACTCAAAAAGGAAAGGGATATCAATTTAGTGAAGAAGGGAACCCAACACTATGGCACGCTCCAGGCTTATTTAATAAAGATACCGGTGAAATCATTAAAGTAATTCCTACAAGTCCTCAACCACCAAAATACCAAGATGTTTTTGGACATACCATTGTTGAACTCGCCGAATTAAATAAAAAAATAATGGGTATTACCCCTGCAATGCCAAGTGGAAGTTCATTAAATATTATGATGAAAGCTATGCCAGACAGAGCTTTTGATGTTGGTATTGCCGAACAACATGCAGTAACTTTCAGCGCAGGATTAGCAACACAAGGATTAATTCCATTTTGTAATATTTACTCATCCTTTATGCAGCGTGCTTATGACCAAGTAGTGCATGATGTTGCCTTGCAAAATTTAAAAGTAGTATTTTGTTTAGATAGAGGAGGTTTAGCAGGTGCAGACGGTCCAACACATCATGGGGCATTTGACATTGCTTATTTCCGATGCATTCCAAACATGATTGTAAGTGCTCCAATGAACGAAGAAGAGTTACGTAATTTAATGTACACGGCTCAACTTGATGAAACGCCAGGTTGTTTTAGTATTCGTTATCCAAGAGGAAATGGTGTCATGGTTAATTGGAAAACACCGTTTCAAAAAATAGAAATAGGAAAGGGAAGAAAATTAAAAGATGGTAAAGATATCGCTATTTTATCTCTTGGTCATCCAGGAAACTTTGCAGCAAGTGCAATTAAAAAGCTTGAAGAAGAAAACATAACGGTTGCGCACTATGACTTACGTTTTGCAAAACCATTAGATGAATCTTTACTGCACGAGGTTTTTTCTAAATATAAAAAAGTTATTACCATAGAAGATGGTTGTTTAATGGGAGGTGTTGGTTCAGCGATTTTAGAATTTATGGCTGATCATAATTATTCTGCTCATGTAAAACGATTAGGAATTCCTGACAGATTTATTGAACATGGTGAACCTATTGAACTGTATGAAGAATGTGGTTTTTCTGCTGAGCAAATTTATTCAGAATTACGAGACATGCTTGCTGAAAGCAAAACGAAATTAGTTGGATAATTTTACCAGAATAATGCCGTGTTTTTGAAGTAAATTATACTTAAAATCATTAACTTCACGCCACATTAGTAATTAGAAATATGGCACGTACGAAAATTAAAGAAATTTTAAAAGGTAACTTAATTGATCAAACCGTAAACGTAAAAGGTTGGGTAAGAACATTTCGCAACAATTCTTTTATTGCTTTAAATGATGGTTCAAGTATTCATAATTTACAAGCCGTAGTAAACTTTGAAACGACAGATGATGCCATTTTAAAACGTATTACTCCAGGTGCTTGCATCAGCGTAACTGGTTTATTAATTGCCTCACAAGGGAAAGGACAAACTGTTGAAATCAAAGTAACTGATATTGAAATTTATGGAGATAGTGAGTCTGATGTGTCTAAATCGCATTCATATCCATTACAACCTAAAGCACATTCAC
Organism: Bacteroidia bacterium; assembly: GCA_044340865.1. Taxonomy (GTDB): domain Bacteria; phylum Bacteroidota; class Bacteroidia; order B-17B0; family Aurantibacillaceae; genus UBA4416. The sequence goes on from JBIISW010000097.1 coordinate 8,727, forward strand.
TAGAATATTTAAGAGAAATAGCGCACTTACGTTTTCGTACCAATACATTTGGTGCTGTATTTAGAGTGCGTCATACATTAGCTTATGCCATTCATAAATTTTTTAATGATAAAGGGTTTGTGTATTTGCACACGCCAATTATCACAAGCAGTGATGCAGAAGGTGCAGGAGAAATGTTTCGTGTTACCACACTCGATACAAAAAACCCTCCATTAACAGAAACAAATGAAGTTGATTATAAACAAGATTTCTTTGGTAAATCAACGAATCTAACGGTATCAGGACAATTAGAAGGCGAATTAGGAGCAATGGCTTTTAGTGATGTGTATACATTTGGGCCAACATTTAGAGCTGAAAATTCAAACACCACGCGTCACTTAGCCGAGTTTTGGATGATTGAACCCGAAATGGCATTTTTTGATTTAAAAGATAACATGGCTTTAGCAGAAGAGATGTTGAAATATGTTATTACATATGCCTTAGAGAATAACAAAGAAGATATTGATTTTTTATCACAACGATTATTTGATGAGGAAAAACAAAAGCCTCAATCGGACAGAAGTGAATTAACTTTATTAGAGAAACTGCATTTTTGTTTAGGTAATGAGTTTGCGAAAATAACATATACCGAAGCCATTGATATTTTAAGAGAGTCTAATCATAACAAGAAAAAGAAGTTTCAATACATCATAGAAGGATGGGGAGCTGATTTACAAAGCGAACACGAACGCTACTTAG
>JBIISW010000252.1:0-2609 GCA_044340865.1 Bacteroidia bacterium
TATCAATTATTTTTTGCAAACCTCGTTTCACATCACGACTTTTTTCTTTTTTATAATCATTTACAAAACCTCTGTAAGCTTTTATATCATATTTAATGATCTTTAATACCTTACTTAAATCAGCATCTAAAGCAAAACGATTTAATAAACTATTACCACATTTAATATTGATGTCAATATTTGGGAGGGTTTCTAACTCTAAATAATTTGTGTCTTCCTTGTAATAAGCGTTTTTTAATAGTTCAATCCACAACCTTAATCGACAAATTTTTACAGAATTTGGGTTGATATCAACGCCGAATAAGCAGTTTTCAATAATGTTTTGTTTTTCGTGAAATAATAATTTTTGTAAACTTTGAATATCCTTACTTATTGGTTTTCCATTTAATAATTTATATTCAAAAATATTATTTTTGTTATCTGTAATTATTAATTCATCATTTACAATTACAATTTCATACCCGCCAACTGTATTTCCTTTCTCATCCGCTAAAATTCCTAATTCAGCCTTAATGCTGATAATTTCATTCAAAGATGATACTAAAAAATGTCCAGAACCAACAGCAGGATCGCAAATACGAACTGAATTAATTATTTCATTTGCTTTTAAAATTTCTTGGGTTTTGAATAAACGTGAAGTATAATTTTTAACATCTTCAAATTTCTCAAATAACGTTTTTCCGCTATCAGAAAGTGCCTCGTTAAATTTTTCTATAACAGCTAAACGTATCGATTCTTTACACATATACATTGTAATAAATGCAGGTGTAAAAATTGAGCCATCTTTATAACCGTTTATTTTTTCAAAAACTTTACCTAATACAGATGCCGTAATTAGAGTTTTATTATCTTCTTGAACGTCTTCAGCACCCTCACTTGCGAAATCATAAGCGTCCAAAAATTTAAAAAGATAATCAAGAGTTGGCAGTTTATCAACTTTCTTTTTTATGTCTTTTAAAATCGTTGTATTTATTAATTCAATTTGACCGTCATTATCAAGTGCGTTAATCTTGATAACTTGGTCTTCTAATTCACTAATCTCAAATAAAGAACTATTTAAATATGGAACTTTATTATACTTACTTTTTACAGCATCAGTTCTTTCAATAATATTTACAGCCAGAACTTTATGGAACAACTTAAATAATTCATCATAACTATTTATTGTTTCTGTATTTAAAAACCGGTAATCTTTATTCCCTTGGTGATAATTTATTAATTGACCCTCTAGTAATTTAAGGAACAAAATTCTATTTATCCATGTAATGCAGAGTTCTAAAGAAACATTAAAAACTCTATCTTCCTTATTTTCCCCATATATTGTTTGGTCGGGTAAACGATTCAAACTATCTTCTGTAAGAATAGCATCAATTGTTGTTTCAATAAGGGAAGCCGTATTACGGTTTTCCTTTTTTCTTCTAATAATATTTTTAGAGCCTTCCTTTGCCTCTTCAAGCCCAATAATGTGAAGTAACTCCTTATAGAATTTTTCGTTAAGGGAATTGCTATCATTTGGAGTAGCAATTTTTAGTAAATGTTCTGGCGAAAGTATTTTTAGTAATGCGATTAATTCTCTGTCGTCTTCTTTTTTATTGTTTCTTAAAATTGTATCATATTCTCTAATATCAAAATAAATACAAGGGATTTCAATATCTATTTTTCCAACTATTTTAGCAATCTCTTCATAAAAAAATGGATTATCTTTTTTGTCACTGATTTTAGTTTCGTAAAGTTTTTTTATTTGAGCATTACGGTAAATATATTTATCAAAGTAATTCGCATCAATTATATACCATTCATTTACATTTGTTATTACAAGTTGCTTCAAATTAATATTCCCAACTTTATTTCTTTCGTCTAAATAATATAATATTAATTCGTGAAGTGCTTTTTTGTTTGGGTTTGAAACCGATACCATTTCATTTGTATTGGTTGGTCTTTTAGCTTCAATAATAACACCTACATCGCTGTCGGTTGTTTTGTGTAAATGAATTACTAAATCTTTTTTGTCTTTGGTATTTATTGCATTTGTTTCTCTGTAATAGGTATCTCGCAAAAAATCACGCAAGTCGTTCTTTAAGTGTTCTTCGCTTTCATCTTTAGGACGTTTTTCAATAACATTAATTTTATCAAGTAAAGTAATAAGATTAGATTTAAAAATATCTATTTCGCTTCTTAAAGGCTTTTGCTTTAAAAAAGCTTTAAGAGCTTTTTTAGGGGATTGTGTTATTAATTTCATCTAAGAATAATTTATTGAGCTAATTTACAATTTTTAACGGTTTTACTATTTATTTTACAATTATAAAATTTACCTATTTCTAAATTTCTATACATCTACTAGAATAAACAATTTACCCCTCCTTATTGACATCATCACATTCTGTTAATATCAAATTTTGTGGCTGTTTCAAAATCAATATATCCATTTTAAAATTTAAAAGCGGAAGACATCAATGTAATTTCAGCTTTCGAAATACCAATTTTTGTAGCTTCCGTTTTCCAGTTTTTTACTACCGTCTTAACTTCTTTTAAAATATCATTCATTTGTTTTTCATTAAGCTGAAAAAAATCGCCAACACTCTTTGCCAAATCAAAATCTAATGCATTAG
>JBIISW010000253.1:0-2602 GCA_044340865.1 Bacteroidia bacterium
AATCAATGCCAGTACTTTAAATTCGGCTTATGCCATGAATTTATCTCACGAAGTTGGAAGTATTAGCATTGGAAAAAAAGCAAATTTTTTCATCACCAAGCCAATTAGTAGTTATGCGTTTATCCCCTATTCTTTTGGGAGTAATTTAATAGAGAGCGTTTATTTGAATGGTATAAAGCAATAAAAAAAGAGCAGAAAATTCTGCTCTTTTTTTAAACTATTTAAGAAAAATTATCCTAACAATTCTTTTACTAAAGCGGAAACGATTTTATTATCGGCTTTTCCAGAAAATGCTTTATTAGCAGCGCCCATAACTTTCCCTAAATCAGCTATACTACTTGCACCTGTTTGGGCAATGATTTCTTTTAGACCGGCTTTTATTTCATCTTCAGACATTTGCTTAGGAAGGTATTCTTCGATAATTAAGGCTTGTGCTGATTCTACTTCAGCTAAATCTTCTCTTCCTTGTGTTGTATATAATTCAGCTGTTTCTTTACGTTTTTTTACTTCTCTTTGAATGGCTTTGATAGCACTTTCTTCCGTTAAGCCTTCAGCTGATGTTTTTAGATATAACACAACTGCTTTTATAGCTCTTACAGCTTCTAAACGTTTAGCATCTTTAGCTAACATGGATGCTTTTACATCTGCATTAATTTTTTCTTCTATTCCCATTTTTAATTTTTGCTTAAAGTTAATTTATTTTCCTTAATCACTCATTTATTTCTCAAGATTGTAATTTGGTTTTAATAATGAATATACAAGGGTGTCAATAAATTCATTATTAAAAAAATAATTTTCTTTAAAATGTGCTTCTTTTACAAATTTAAACTTCGTTAAAACAGCTATGGAAGCGTCATTGTTTTTATCTATCAGAGCTTCTAAGCTATGCAAATTAAGGGTGTTAAAACCATATTTTATGACTTCATGAATAGCCTCACTAATAATTCCTTGTTTCCAATAAGTAGGATGAAGCATATAACCAATTTCGCCTCTATGGTTTTTTTTATCAATTCTATGTATGGAAATTGAACCCATAATTTTTTGTTCTGGCTTGTAAAAAATAGCCCAATCTATTCTTTTACCTTCAGTTATACCTATGTTTTTTAATTTAATAAAGTCGATCGATTCATCAATACTTTTATGTGTTGGCTTACCAATGTATTTCATACATTCATCATTACTCCTTAATAGAAATAAGTCTTGCGCATCTGTTTCATTAAATCTTTTTAAAATTAAACGCTCTGTTTCTATAATTGGAAACGGATTAAAACTCAATTCTAGCATAATCATTTTTTTTCTAAAATTACTCAATTTTGATAGTAAATGGTAAAAATGTATTTTTACACAAATGAATAATGTTTTAAATTTTTTCTGGAAGTATAATTTACCGCGTTGGTCTATATTGTTCATAGATTTACTTATTTGTATTTTCTCTTTAACCTTAGCTTTTTTCTTGAGGTTTAATTTTAAATCCATTCCTCAAAGCGAATTAGATAATTTTCCAATCGCTTATTCAATTGTTATTGGCGTTAGACTTATCGCCTTCATTATTTCCAAAACATACAAAGGTGTTGTGAGATATACAGGTTCAAGCGACGCAACTCGAATTTTTATAGTAGTTCTTCTGAGTAGCTTGGTATTATACGGCATCAATATCTTCACAAGACAAATTTTATTAGGCCATTATATCATTCCCCATTCTGTGATTGTCATAGATGCTTTGGTAACCATTTTCATTATGATTAGCTCACGATTAGCAATCAAAGCTATTTATTTTGAAAGCAGAAATCCTGATAAAGAAAAAATCAATGTCATTATTTATGGTGCTGGAGAATCTGGTATTATTACCAAACGAACCCTCGACAGAGATGTGGCTGTTCGATATAAAGTTGTTGGATTTATTGATGATGACGAAAAAAAGAAAGGTAGAAGTTTAGAAGGTGTATTCGTATATTCTACATCCAAATTAACTGAACTTATCCATGAAAATCAAGTAGAATCAGTTATTATTAGTATACAAAATTTAGCTCCTACCGTCAAAAACAAAATCATTGATGAATGCATTCAACACAATGTAAAAGTGCTCAATGTACCTCCTGTTGCTAAATGGATTAATGGTGAATTAAGTTTCAATCAAATAAAAAGCATTAACATTGAAGAACTTCTCGAACGCGAACCTATTCAACTAAATACTGATGAAATTAATCATCAGTTAAATAATAAAATCATTTTAATTACTGGAGCAGCTGGTTCTATTGGAAGCGAACTAGCAAGACAATGTTTGAAATTTAAACCAAAATTATTGCTCTTAGTAGATCAGGCTGAAAGCCCTTTACATGAATTAGATTTAGAATTTAAAGAAACCTTACAATCTCAACTACATGAAGTTGTGATTGCTGATGTGCGCAATAAAGACAGACTTACTAATGTTTTTAAAACATTTAAACCTGAGATTGTATTTCATGCAGCCGCATACAAACATGTTCCAATGATGGAGAACAATCCTTCTGAATCGATACTTACAAATGTGTTAGGAACAAAAAATATGGCCGACTTATCATCTAATTTTCAGGTTGAAAAATTTGTGATGATATCAACCGAC
>JBIISW010000012.1:0-29021 GCA_044340865.1 Bacteroidia bacterium
CGCAAACAGACTATACCAAAAAATTAATTAACTCTATCCCGAAAGGACAGTTAGATGATATTAAAGCAAGTATCGAAAAAAAGAAATTGTTTGACATTCAAAACACGATTTAAATGTTTGAATTCCTGAAACAACTCACAAACCCTGAAAGCATTATACAGTATGGCGGCTTATGGTTATTACTATTCGTCGTATTTGCCGAAACAGGCTTATTTATTGGATTTTTTTTACCCGGAGATTCGCTCATATTTATTTCAGGATTATTGTGTGCTACAAAACCGCACCTATTAAATACATCTATTTTTTTATTAATTAGTTTATTAATTAGTTCAGCCGTTTTAGGAAATATCGTCGGCTATTGGTTTGGAAAAAAAACAGGAGAAAATTTATTTCAGAAAAAAGACACCTTTTTGTTTAGAAAAAAACATTTAGAAACAACCAAACTATTTTATAACAAGCATGGTGGAAAAGCATTGATTTTAGGACGATTTTTGCCAATCATAAGAACCTTTGCTCCTATCTTAGCAGGTGTTATCCAAGTAGATTTTAAACGCTTTATGTTTTACAATATTGTAGGTGCTTTCTTATGGATTACATCCTTATCGAGCTTGGCATTTTTTTTAGGAAAAGAATTTCCGCAAATAGAAAATTACATCGGCTATATTGTTATTGGATTAATTACGATCACAACCATTCCTGTATTTATAACCTATCTAAAAAATCGAAAAAAATAAAATATATTTTAATCAAACTATTTATATTTACTCATGAAAAAAATTTTAATTACAGGTTCTAATGGTTTATTAGGACAAAAATTAGTTTACAAATTAAGAAACAACACAAACATCACTTGCATTGCTACAGCAAGAGGCACTAATAGATTAGTTAAAACAGATGGCTACGTGTATGAATCATTAGATATAACTGATTTACAAAATGTGAGTGATGTGTTTTTAAAACATAAGCCAGATGTAATTATTAATACAGCAGCAATGACTAATGTTGATGCCTGCGAAACAGAAAAAGAAGCGTGTTGGTTACTAAATGTAACAGCCGTTGAAAATCAAATTAAGACTTTAGAAAAACTCAAACAAGAAGACTCTAGTTACCATCCACACTTTATTCATTTATCCACCGATTTTATTTTTGATGGTACTCATGGGCCATTAGATGAAAATGAAATTCCAAATCCCCAAAGCTATTATGCTGAAAGTAAATTAGCCGCTGAAAAAAAAGTACAAGCAAGCAACTTGCATTGGGCCATTGCACGCACGGTATTAGTTTACGGCATTGTTGATAGCATGAGCCGAAGCAACATTGTATTATGGGTAAAACAAAATTTAGAACAAGGTAAAGTCATCAATGTAGTGGATGATCAATTTAGAACTCCAACACTTGCAGAAGACTTAGCAGATGGTTGCATTTTGATTGCTGAAAAAAATGCACACGGTATTTATAATATTTCTGGTAAAGATTTTTTAAGCATTTTAGAGTTGGCTCATTTAGTGGCCGACTATTATAAACTAGATACATCCTTAATTAAACCATCAAAATCAGCTGATATTAAGCAACCAGCCAAACGCCCACCAATCACAGGTTTCATTATCGATAAAGCAAAAAAAGAATTGGGTTACAATCCAAAAAGTTTTACAGAGGGTATTATGTTTTTAGAAAAACAAATTGCCGAAATGGAAAAATAATTTTTTTTATTTTACTTTCTGACACTAAAACTACAATGGTAAAAAAAGCAATACAAGCAAACAAATGAATTTAATATTAAAACGAGGAACCAAAAGATTACTATTCATTATAAGTCTTGTAGCGTTACTATTACTCATACCATTTGCAATAATGTTCTTTACAGATGAAGTAAACTGGACTTTGTTTGATTTTATAATTGCCGGGATTTTACTACTCACTTTCGGTTTACTCATTGAAACTGCAATTAGAAACATACAAAAAAGAAAACATAAAATCTTAATTTGCTCATTCATTCTGTTCATGCTAATAATTACATGGGTAGAACTAGCTGTTGGTGTTTTTTAATGAACGACTAAAAACCTACCATTTAAGTATCCAATAAACATTTAATCATTTTATTTTAAAAAATAAATTTTCTACTAACAAAATAAAAACATAGACGAAAGTTTTATTTTTTTATGTTGAAAGTCATTTAATTCAACTTTCAAGAAATCGTAATGTCCAACATTTATTAAAGAATTTGCTTTTTAAATTTATCCTAACTAATTTGATTAATGTAAATAGAAAATTTATTTAAACATTTATTTGAATTTTTTGTTTACACAAAAGGCGGATTCCGAAAAGCCAATAGAGTAGGAAAATTTAAAAACAAAATAAAATGGAACACTTAAAAATCGCAAGCGATAACTACGTCGCATTCACGTTCTTTATTGGTACTATGGCAATGATGGCCGCATCAGTCTTTTTCTTTTTTGAGTTGAACAACACATCAGCTAAATGGAGAACATCAGTACTTGTTTCTGGTTTAATTACTTTTATTGCAGCAGTTCATTACTACTACATGAGAAGTTACAACTTAGAAACTGGAGACTCACCTACATTCTTTAGATATGTAGATTGGATTTTAACGGTTCCTTTAATGTGTGTTGAATTTTATTTAATCACTAAAAAAGCAGGGGCTAAAATTGGTTTATTATGGAAATTAATTTTTGCTTCAATTGTGATGCTAGTAACAGGTTACTTTGGAGAAACAATTGACAGAGATCAAAGCGTTTTATGGGGAGTAATCTCTGGAGCTGCTTACTTCTACATCGCATACCTAGTTTGGTTTGGAGAAGTTGCAAAATTAGCTCAAACTGCAGGACCTCAAGTTGCAAAAGCAACAAGAGTATTAGGTTGGTTTGTTTTAGTAGGATGGGCGATTTATCCATTAGGATATATCTTAGGAACACCAGGTGGATTATTTGGAATCCAATTAGTGTCTGACCCAGCTGCTGCATCACACGCCATGGATATCGTTTATAACATCGCTGATGCAATTAATAAAATTGGATTTGGTTTAGTTATCTATGCTTTAAGTAGAAACTCAGAAGATTAATATATTTTAAATATCTTATGATTAGAGGCTTATATTAAAATAATATAAGCCTCTAATTTTTAGGAACAACTTCAATATGATGAATACAAATTCAACTATTTGCGAGCCCATAAAAGATGAACCATACGATTTTTTATTCATTGGTTTGGGAGCTTGCAATAGTTTGATTTTATTATCCCTCATTAAACATAACCAATTACACGGAAAAAAAATTGGGATCATTGAACCCGAACATAAAAACATAAACGACAAAACATTTTGTTTTTGGGCAAAACCAACAGACGACATTGTCATTGCTTTAAAACCAATCATTTCTTATCAGTATAAAAAAATAAAAATCGTCAATAAGGAACAAGATATTGAGGCACAGCCTTATCATTACATAAAAAGTTTAGATTTATACAATTACACCCTTGAAGCATTAAAGCCATATCAAATCGATATATTTAGAGACACAGCTTTTGAATTTTACACAGAAAATAACATTCAATGCATTAACACTAAATCTGATAATGTATACAAAACAAAATTTGCTCTTGATAGCAGACCGCCTTCATTAGAAAAGTTACCACATCAAGATATTTATTTACATCAATCATTCTATGGATTACATATAAAATGTGAGGAACATAAATTTAATAAAGATTCATTTGAAATGATGAATTTTAATATTGAGCAAAATAATTACACACAATTCGTATACACACTTCCGTTTTCAGAAAATGAAGCACTGGTTGAATTAACAAGGTTTGGGAAAGATAAAATAGAATTAGAATACGCACAAAAATTACTCCATAAATATATAACTCAAGAAATTGGGAATTACTCTATAATAGACACTGAAACTGGTTGTATTCCAATGACCAGTTTTCGAAATAATCCTAATCAAAATACTAACATATTAAATACAGGTTCGGGTGCAAATTTAATAAAACCAAGCACGGGTTATGGATTTAAAAAAATGTTTGAATTTGCAAACCTTACCTCAGAGGTAATTAAGAAAAATGACTATAAAACATTCAATAAAACCAATTTAACTTCAGCTAGCAGATTTAAATTCTACGATAAACTATTGCTCATTATACTGCTCTATTGGCCAGCAGAAGGAAAAAAAATATTCACGCAATTATTTACAAAAAAAAATATTTCTAATGTATTTCTTTTTTTAGATGAAAAATCAACGTTGATTGAAGACATAAATATTTTTGTCAAATTACCCATACTTACATTTATTAAAAGTTTATTTATTTACATGAAACTAGAAAATTATTTTCGATTTTTCATTCTTATCTTGAGTAGTTCACTATACTTTATAATTCATTTAATCAATCCAGAATGGGCGGTAAACTTTAGTTATCTATTAATCTTAATTGGCTTTTTACTTGTTGGGATTCCTCATGGATCATTAGACCACCTCACTTTAAAAAACAAAGAAATTAACTTAATGAAATTTATAATGTATTACATTTCTATTGCAATGAGTTATTTAATCATTTGGAATTATTTTCCTGTTTTTTCATTATTACTTTTTGTACTTTTTTCTTCATTTCATTTCGGCGAATCTGAGCTTCATCACAAAGGTTTGAAAATTCAATCTATCTCAGATTATTTTGAAGCTACTTTACTAGGCTTTGGTATACTTAGTTTTCTGCTGTGTTCCCATGCACCAGAATCTATAGATATCATTCAGAAAATTATTCATGTACAATTAACTTTTACAGATAACACAACATTTTTATTATCAACAAAAATTGGCTGTGTCATTCTATTGCTAGCACTAAGTGCTTATAGCTTTAGCACTAAAAAAAATAGAATTACTGCCATTCTATTTACACTCCTCGTTGGCTGCATTACGCCTTTAATAATTGCATTTGGTATGTATTTTATTCTTCACCATAGCATCAATTCTTGGAATCATTTAAAGCATGAATTAAAACTAAACTCATTAGGTCTGTTTAAAAAAGCATTGCCATTTACACTTGGCGCATTTGCACTACTCATTTTAACTTTTACAACCAAGCTGACTAACTCTTTTTCTGAACATGAGATTGCCGCTATTGCTTTTGTTTTTTTGGCATGCATTAGTCTACCTCACATTGTATTAATGAGTAAATTTTACAAAACCACAAATTAATACTCATATAATATAAAAGTATTCTTCTAATACTCAATTAAAAAAATAAAATCATGAAAAAGCCTTCCTTAAATAATTAAGGAAGGCTTTTTTGTTTCTAATTATATAGAATTAAAAATGTTAAAAAGGTAAAATCAAACTTCAGATTAACAAATTGGCATAATTCTTGAAACTTAATGTAAATCTATAAATTCATCGCATTTATAAAAACAGAAAACTAAACTATGAAATCAATATTCACCATTACCTATTTAACCTTAACACTTATTTTTAATGCTCAAACAAGTAAATTGATTGTAAATAACTATATCTATTTACCTCAAGATAGTGTTGAATCAAAATCTTTAATCACTTCGTTAGATAATTTTTTAATTGCTGCTCAAAAACCAAACGAAGAAAATAAATACGTTTTACCAACCGAAAGCATTGAAACGTATATTCAGCTTGATGAGATAAATGGCATTGAAAATAGTGGCAGATTTAAAGATGTGTTTTTTTACAAACCCTATTTAACCAATGTTGTGCTTATTGAAAACAACAACTACTTAATAAAAGTATCCTACATTGGCGTGAATGAAAAAAATCCAATTCTATGTGGAAGTTTTGAATTTATTGCACATAAAAATAAGGATTCCTTTTTATTTTCATCGCCATTAAAACGCAATACTGCTCATTGGAAAACAATGATTACAGGCAATAACAGTTTTCATTATCAATCAACGATTAATAAAAATAAAGTTAATGAATTTACAGCGTTAGTAAATTTATTTGACAAGAAATTAAAATCAACACATAAAATAAGTGAATTTTATTTATGTGCTGATTTTATAGAACTACAAAAACTCATTGGCGTTGATTATAAACTTGATTATAATGGTTACCCCGAAAATACTTTATCATCAACCATTGGCGATAAAAAACTCATTGTAATGGGAAGTAAAAGTTCAACCTTTGATAACTTCGACCCACACGATGTGTGGCACGATAGATTGAGTTTGGTGATACCAAGACAAAACGTAAACAAACCTATTGATGAAGGTTGCGCATATTTATATGGCGGAAGTTGGGGGCTGAGTTGGAAAGACATTTTTAATAAATTTAAAACCAAGGTATGTAGTGATAAAAAAACAGATTGGCTAACTAACTATGGTAAGTTTGAAAATTTTGGAGAAAGCAAAGCCACGCACTTAATGATGGAATATGTTTTAAACGCTTTGTTTATTAAAAAAATTGAGAAAGAAAAAGGCTTTGAAGGTGTGTGGGAATTTTTGAATTGTGGCCCTTACGAAAAAACAAACAATCAGTATTTTAAATCTCTTGAAAAATTAACTGGCATTAGCAAAACAAATTTCAATGATAAAGTTTGGGAGTTAATCAATAACGAAAAATAATAAAATAATATTTTTCTTCAACACAATAATTTCATTACTAATAATAAAAAATATTTTTACCATTTATTAGTAACTATAATAACTTTTAAAAAATTAAAAAAATATATCATTTATGAATATAGAGGAATTGAATAAACTAGTTTCGTTTATTGAAGAAAACACAAGGGCTGATAAAGTATCTGGGATTGATTTTATTGATCCTAGAAATTTTAGGTCAAAAGTTCAAAGCCGGCAAAATGGGGTTGTATTCGGAAGACGAGGTGCTGGAAAAAGCACTCTTTTAAAAACCTTAGAAAATAGCGATAAAATATTTTCAATTTATGTTAATCTAGAAGATTATAAGGATATAACTTTTCCAAATATTATTATTAAAGTATTGGTAAGATTTTTTAAAGTTTCAATAGAAAATTTAAAAAAGGACAATTCAATATGGAAAATTAAAACCTATAGAATAAAACGAAAGTTAATCTCAAAGCTTAAAAAAGAAATTGCTAAACTTGAAAAAAAAACAAATGCACCAGATTCACTAGATGAAAATAGAAAATATAAAAAATTCAGTGAAGAAGAACTCAAGGGTGGTATAAAAACTGAAGTTGTTGAATTAGCATCTAATCTAAAAGAATACAATGAAAGTGAAATTGAACACAAGTGGAAAATTGATAAACTCAACGAACTAAAAACTTCAATTGATGAAATAAAAGAAATAATTAGTTCAATTTCTGAACAAACTAACAAAACAATTATTCTAATATTAGATGATTTTTATTTTATTCCTAAATCAATACAACCATATTTAGTTGATTACTTTCATAGACTTACTAAATCAAATAATTTCTATTTAAAAATTGGAACTGTAAAACATAGAACAAGATTATATAAACAATCTAATGAAAGTTATATAGGAATGGAACTAAATGCAGATATTTACGATATCGATTTAGACTACACACTAGATAAATGGAGTGATTTAAAGAGATTCAAAAGGGATTTACTTACAACCTCAATAAGAATTTCAACAGCTGACATTGATATAGATGAAATTTTTAATGAAGAATCATTTGAACAACTATGTTTAGCATCTGGTGGTGTTCCTCGTGATTTTCTGGTTTTATTTATAAAGTGTTGCACAACACTAAATTTAAACTCAACCAAAATAAATGTACCTACAGTTAGAGAAGTTGCGATACAAAATTATGTAAACAAAAAAGTTGCATTAGAAAAAGATTCTTTAATTAGTGCAAACATTCTAGAAAAGATCATAAATTATTTAAGAGATAAAGTTTTTGTTGAAAAAAGAACAAATGTATTTTTAATTGACAATGAAGTTTTAGAAAGAGATGAAGAAATTAAAAATTTAATTAGAGAATTAATTGATTTACGATTCTTACATATAATAGAAAACAATACAAGTTCAGCACCTTCAGATGGTAAGCGTTATTCAGCTTATCTTTTAGATGTAAGTTTATACACGAATGGGAGACCAAGGAATTTCAATGAAGTAAAACCAGACCTTAAAATTCAAAGAGACGACATTAGAAGCTCCCCAAGAATTTTAGTTGAAAATCTGAGAGCACTTATACCTTAAGCCAACATCATACTCGTTTGTACAGAGCATGATTAGAAACGCCTTTAAAATACAAAATAGAATTAAAAAGCCTTCCTTAAATAATTAAGGAAGGCTTTTTATCTTATTGAGGTTTAATAATTAGTTAATCATTTCAACAGAGCGTTTAACAAACTTCGTTAGTTCTTCGCCTTTTAATAATCCTTGTGCTAATAAAGCTAAATCAGCTGCTTGCTTAGCTAATTGACTTTGTTTAATGGCATCTGTTTCTGCTAAAATTTTACTTATTAATGGATGATTTGAATTAACTACCAAATTATACATGTCGGGCATTGAACCATAAAAGTTCATGCCGCCTCCGCCACCCATGGCTTGCATATCTTTCATACGGCGCATGAACTCAGGGCGTGTAATTAACATCGGAGAATCTGTTTCGCTTAAGCTTTCAAATTGAACCGTGTATTTTTCTTTTGCAACCACTCCTTCAATCACTGGCTTTAATTTTGTTTGTTCGTCTTCCGTTAATTTACTGACTTGGCCATCATCTTTTTTAATTAATTTTTCTACCGTATCACTATCAACTCTTACAAATTGTGTATTCGTTAATTTACTTTCTAAACTATTAATTAAATGTGCATCTAAAGGAGAATCCATTAGTAATACATCGTAGCCACGAGATTTTGCAGCATCAATGTACGTATGTTGTTCATCTACATTGGTTGCATATAAAAACACTAATTTATTGTCCTTATCCGTTTGGTTTGCTTTAACGTGTGCATCGTATTCATCAAACGTAAATGCTTTACCTTCTGTGTTTTTTAATAAGGTAAACTTAGATGCTTTTTCGTAAAATTTCTCATCACTGATTAATCCGTATTGAACAAATATTTTAATGTCATCCCATTTGGTTTCAAAATCAGGACGATCTTTTTTGAATAATTCATCTAATTTATCAGCTACTTTTTTAGTGATGTGGGCTGATATTTTTTTAACGTTACTATCAGCTTGTAAATAACTACGGCTTACGTTTAAAGGAATATCCGGACTATCAATAACACCACGCAACATCGTTAAAAAATCGGGTACAATGTTTTCCACGTTATCAGTAACAAACACTTGATTGCTGTATAATTGAATGCGATCTTTTGGCGCTTCAAATTTGTTAGATAATTTAGGGAAATATAAAATACCAGTTAAGTTAAATGGATAATCCACATTTAAATGAATATGAAACAAAGGCTCTTCAAATTGCATAGGATACAACTCGCGGTAAAACGCTTTATAATCTTCATCTTTTAAATCAATAGGTTTACGAATCCAAGCTGGATTTGGATTATTGATGATATTTTCAACATCAATTTCTGTTTCTTTTTCAATTCCTTTTTCATCCTTTTCACCATTTGGAATCCATTCTTTTTTAGTTCCAAAAACAATTTCAACTGGTAAAAATTTGCAATATTTTTTAAGTAGTCCTTCAATTTTTTGAGTTTCTAAAAAGTCTAAACTATCTTCTGCAACATGCAATACAATATTAGTTCCTCGCTCCGTTTTAGAATCTATTTCTTCAATTTGGTATTCAGGACTTCCATCACACTCCCAACGCACAGCCTTTGACCCTTCTTTATACGATAAAGAAAATATTTCAACTTTTTGAGCTACCATAAACGCTGAATAAAAGCCTAATCCAAAATGTCCGATGACTACATTTTTATCTACTTTATCTTGGTATTTTTGAACGAATTCTTCCGCACCACTAAACGCAATTTGAGTAATGTATTTTTCAATTTCGTCTTTAGTCATTCCAAGACCTTTATCTTTAATGGTAATGGTTTTGGCGTCTTTATCTATAACAACTTCAATTTTTAAATCTCCTAATTCACCTTTAGCTTCACCCATTGAAGTTAAGGCTTTTAATTTTTGAGTAGCGTCTGTTGCGTTACTAACTAATTCACGTAAAAATATTTCGTTATCACTGTAAAGAAATTTTTTAATAATCGGGAAAATGTTTTCCGTTTGAACATTAATTTTTCCGGTTGTTGTTTTTGTGCTCATCGTATCTTATTATTTTATGTAGGTAAGAAAATAAATTTTATCTAACAATATTAGGCAAAGTTTATACCAATACAGTAAAAATGACAAAATGTCAAATGAAACATGAAAAATGAATTATTATGAGTTAAAATAGCCTCATTAGAGACAATTTGTTCCCGTTTTGACGCAAACAAAATAATACTTAGACCGGAAATCAGCTAACCTCACTTAAAGTAAATAACATAAAAAAAAGCAGAAGATTTCTCTTCTGCTTTTTTGTTTTTAATTGTTATTTGATTTTAGTTCTTAATCACTTTAATGGTTTGTTGTTTACCATCTTGATTTAAGTTCATAAAATATAAACCATTGTTTTGGTTTTTAAGATTGATTGTTTGTTTTCCTGCCAATACTGTTTCAGTTAATATAACTTGACCTAAGGCATTCGTGATTGTAATTTGTGTTGCTGCATTTAAATCTAATGTTACTAAACCAGTTGTTGGATTTGGATACACATTAATGTTTAATTTAGCTGAACTCAATTGTTGGATACCAACGCAATCATTCACGTTTACCGTTACGTTTGCTGTATTTACACAACCATTTACATCTGTTCCATTAACATTATAAACTGTAGTAGTTGTTGGTGTTGCTGCAGTCGTTGCAGTCGTTGCTCCTGTATTCCAAACATACGTTGATGCGCCACCGGCTGTTAACGTTGCTATTTCGCCTACACAAATTAATGTAAAATTACTAGCTGCTGTTACAGTTGGTAACGAATTAACAACTATTGTACAAACGTCTGTTCCTAAACAACCTACTGAATTTTCTGCTACAATCGTGTAAGTTGTATTCGCTGTTGGTGTTACTATCGCTGAACCACTTGAGAATGTATACGATGCAGCACCTGTTGGTGTGATAGTGTAACTGCTACCAATACATACTGAACCACTGTTAGGGTTAAATAATAAGGTTGGATTAACTGTAATGGTAATCACTGCTAAGCTTTGACAACCATCGATGTTTGAACCAGACACGGTGTAATCCGTTGTGGCTGCTGTTGGTGTTACCACTGATGAACCACTTGAATACGTATACGTTGCTGCACCTGTTGGTGTAATCGTCCAAGAACCTCCTGTACAAACAGCACCTGAACTTACATTGATAACTGGTGTAATACTTACCGTGATAGTTTTAACACTGCTCGATGTACATCCAAAGGCGTTAGAACCTGTTACAGTGTAATCTGTTGTTGCTGTTGGTGTAACCACTGCACTTCCACTTGAATACGTAAAACTAGTTGCACCTGTTGGTGTAAAGGTAAAGTTGTTACCTGAACAAAGTGAACCTGAGTTAACTGTTAATACTGGATTAGCATTGACAGTTACGTTTGATACCGCCGTGTTTGTACAACCTAACGCACTCGTTCCTGTTACGGTATAGTTTGTGTTAGTTGTTGGACTTACCGTTGCTGACCCTCCTGTATATACATACGTAGATGCACCTGCTGGTGTTATGGTAAATGACTCTCCATTACAAATTGTCCCTGAGTTCACTGAAACGCTTGGATTAGCATTAACCGTTACCGATGAAATAGCTGTTCCTAAACAGCCTGCTGCACTTGCTCCTGTTATAGTGTATGATGTGTTACTTGTTGGCGATACTACTGGAAAACCACTTGAATAAGTATATGTTGCAGCTCCACTTGGTGTCATCGTAAATGATTGACCTGTACAAATAGACCCTGAGTTAACAGCAAAGATTAAAGAACCACTTACTGTTACCGTTGTAACTGCGCTACCAATACAACCTGCTGCACTTGTTCCTGAAATAGTATACGTTGTATTACTAGCTGGTGTTACAATCGCTGAACCTCCTGAGTAAGTATACGTTGATGCACCTGATGGTGTAAGAGTTGCTGTTCCGCCTGTACAAACTCCTACTGCAGGTATTACAATGTTTGGAATGGCATTAACGGTTACCGTTGATAAGGCTGTGTTTGAACATCCTGCTGCATTGGTTCCTGTTACGCTATACGTTGTTGTCGTACTTGGATTTACAGTCGCTAAACCTCCAGAATAAACATAAGAAGATGCTCCACTTGGTACCATTGTAAACGAAGACCCATTACAAATAGAACCTGAAGTAACCGCTACTGTTGGGTTTGCATTAACTGTAACTGTAGCTACTGCTGTGTTTGTACAACCTACCGCACTCGTTCCTGTTACGGTGTAGTTTGTGTTTGTTATTGGGCTTACCGTTGCTGAACCTCCTGTATAAACATACGTTGATGCACCTGATGGATTCATTGTGAATGAAGAGCCATTACAAATTGATCCTGAGTTAACAGCTACCGTTGGATTGGCGTTTACTGTTACTGAAGCAACTGCAGTGTTTGAACATCCTGCGCTTGTTCCTGTTACGGTATAGTTCGTATTTGTTGTTGGGCTAACGATTGCTGAACCTCCAGTATAAACATATGTAGATGCGCCTGTTGGTGTCATCGTAAATGATTTACCTGTACAT
The DNA here is from genome assembly GCA_044340865.1 of Bacteroidia bacterium. Classification (GTDB taxonomy): domain Bacteria; phylum Bacteroidota; class Bacteroidia; order B-17B0; family Aurantibacillaceae; genus UBA4416. The sequence goes on from JBIISW010000012.1 coordinate 12,723, forward strand.
ATTGATCCTGAGTTAACAGATACTGCTGGTATAGCATTAACTGTTACGTTTGATACAGCTGTGTTTGTACATCCTACTGCACTCGTACCTGTTACCGTATAAGATGTATTTATTATTGGACTTACTGATGCTGAACCACTTGAGTATACATAGGTTGATGCGCCTGAAGGAATCATCGTAAATGAACTTCCGTTACAAATAGATCCTGAAGTAACTGCTACTGTTGGATTAGCATTAACAGTAACTGATGCTACTGCTGTGTTTGTACAGCCTAACGCACTGGTTCCTGTTACGGTATAAGATGAATTTGTTAATGGACTAACAATTGCTGAACCTCCAGTATACACATACGTTGATGCACCGGTTGGCGTCATTGTAAATGATTTCCCTGAACAGATTGCGCCTGAAGTAACTGCTACTGTTGGATTTGGATTTACTGTTACTGTTACAACTACTGTATTAGATGCTGGACAGTTACTTGCATTTTTTCCAGTTAATGAATAACTGGTTGTTGTTGTTGGTATAAATGATGTTCCGTTTGTAACACCACCTGTCCAAGTATAGGTTGTTGCTCCAGCACCATTTAAAATTGTAGAAACACCATTACATAACACGGTATTGGTTGCACTTCCTGTAATACTAAAAGCTGATCCTTCTGTTAATGCAAATGTCTTCACTAATGTACATGCATTTGCATCTGTGATTGTACAAGTGTAGTTACCTGCTATTAAAGCTGATGCTGTTGCTGATGTTCCACCTGTTGGTGCCCATACATACGTATAAGCAGTTGTTCCTCCTGTGGTTGCAACGTTAGCTGCTCCTGTATTTAAACCGTTACAAACAATATTTGTTTGTGTAGTGGTTGCTGCTAATACTGCTGGTTGTGTAATAGCTACTGTTTTAGTAGACACACATGATTTAGCATCTGTAATAGTACAAGTATAAGTACCTGCTGCCAAACCTGTTGCTGATGCTGATGTACCACCTGTTGGTATCCATGCATACGTATAAGCTGTTGTGCCTCCTGCTGCCGTTACACTTGCTGCACCATTTGATCCAGCGTTACATGATACGTTTGTTTGTGATACTAAAGTAGATGTTAATGCCGTTGGTTGTGTAATAGTAAGTGTATTAGTAATAGAACAGTTATTAACGTCTTTGATAGTACAGCTGTAATTATTTGCTGCTAATCCTGATGCTGTTGCTGATGTTCCACCACTTGGCGTCCATGAATACGTTAATGCGCCTGTTCCTCCTGCTGCTGTAATTGCTCCTACACCATTTGATCCTCCAAAACAAGATACGTTTGTTTGTGTGCTTGTTGCTGAAATTAAAGATACAGGTTGCGTAATATTAAATGTTGTAGATAATACTGGACACGCATTGGCATCCGTTACTGTACAAGTATAATTATTTGCTGCCAAGTTAATTGCGTTTGCTGTTGTTCCTCCTGATGGAGACCATGAATAGGTATAAGGTGCTGTACCGCCTGTTACTGCAACAGAGGCTCTACCATTACCTGATCCAAAACACGTTAAGTTGGTTTGAGTTGCTGTTGCTGCTAATGCCGCTGGTTGGGTTACAGTGTAAACACCTGTAGTAATTGAGTTATTAGCATCTTTTACTGTTACAGTATAAACGCCTGCGCCTAAACCTGAAATTGAAGTTGTATTTGCTCCTCCAGGAGTCCAAGTATACGTGTACGGGGCAAGACCACCACTAACTGTTGAAGATAAGGCTGCTGTTGAAAATCCATTACAGCTAATGGATGCGGTTTGTGATATGTTGACTGAATACAATAATGTTAAAACAACTTTGCCATGTCCAGAATTAACTCCTGCTGTATTAACCTGGTTAGTTCCTGAATTATAAGAACCACCACCACCACCAGTAGGGTTTCCGGACGCTCCATAACTTGCGCCGCCGCCACCAGAAAATCCACCACCACCAGCAGTTCCCATATTATCGGAACCGCCGCCACCGCCGCCTCCAAAACCACCATCTCCACCTTCATCAGTTCCGTCATTCCATCTCACACCACCTTGCGCCCCATTTCTTGGAGCTCTGCCGCCTTGGCCACCTTGGCCACTTGTTAAATAGTTATAAAGAGTAGGTTGGTTTCCTGCTGAACCATCAGTTAACCAACCAGTACCTCCACCAGCCCAATAACTGCTGCCTGAATTATTAACTTGGCCGCCGTTTCCAGCAACTCCACCTAAAGCCCCAACTAATGCAGGGTTTCCATTAAGTGCTGTTGAAGCATTTAGTAATCCTGGATCACGCCCACCGCCGCCACCACCACCAGCAGCAATGTATGGTAATGGATCTGTAGCATTTAAATACACGAATGTTCCACCTCCACCTCCTGGTGCAGCGTTATCAGCAGGTATACCTTGAGTATCGCCACCTTTTTGTCCTACAATTATTTTTAAAACTGTTCCAGCTGTAAAAGTAAAGACTCCAGTCATCTTTACACCTTTACCTCCAAAATATCCTGCTGCATATAATTGCTTACCTCCCTCAGCTCCAAAAGCATCTATTTGATATGGACCAGTCGTAGGAATAGTAAAACTTTGTATACCGTTTACAACTGTAACAGATCCATTCAAATTCGTTGAAAGATAAGCCGAGTTAACTTGGGCTGAACTTGGACCAAAACGACCAGTTGCCCCAGCATTTGTAAACGTATACGTTATTTGTGCTGTTAATTGAAAACTAAAGGCAATGATAGCCATTAGCATTATTAAATTTCTTTGAGTGTTTTTCATTTTATTTTTTTTATTAATTTTTGTTAAAAGTATGTTTTAAACTAAATTGTAAACCATAAATTCGACAGAATTGGATATATTGAATTTAAAATGAGATAATTTCTATGCCAAATGGAAATAAAGAGTACGTAAATAGTTTAAATGAGTCGGTAAATAATTTAAATAGGCATTTTTTGTTTTAAAATTGGTTATTTTAGTTGTTTTATTCCATTAATAAAAATAAAAAAGCAGGCTTAGTGCCACGCTTTTTTATTTTTATAATTCTAAAATTACTACAAAAATCGTAAAACATATTTTTAAATCCGCCCTTCTTTAATGACATCTACTAAGCTAGGATCTAACAGCGTACTTGTATCTCCTAAATTAGAAACATCACCTTCTGCAATTTTTCTAAGAATGCGCCTCATAATTTTACCAGAACGTGTTTTAGGTAAACCTGGCACAAACTGTATTTTATCAGGCTTCGCAATGGCTCCAATAATTCGAGAAACAGTTTGAATAATATCTTGTTTCGATAAATTAGAATCGCCTTCATGACTTCCTTTATAAATAACATAGGCGTAAATACCTTGGCCTTTCATATCATGCGGATATCCAACAACCGCACTCTCAATAACCCCAGCATGCATATTTATTGCATTTTCTACTTCTGCTGTCCCTATACGATGTCCACTTACGTTTAACACATCATCTACTCGACCTGTAATGCGATAATTTCCATCTTCATCACGCATACATCCATCGCCCGTAAAATATTTATTTTCATACGTTGAAAAATACGTTTGACGACAACGCTCATGATCACCATATGTGGTGCGAATGATTCCTGGCCAAGGAAATTTAATGCATAAATTTCCACTGACATTACTTCCTTCGATTTCATTTCCTTGTTCGTCAACTAAACAGGGTTGAACACCAGGCAATGGCAGTGTGGCGAACGAAGGCTTACTTGGAGTTACACCAGCCATATTTGAAATCATCATACCACCCGTTTCAGTTTGCCACCATGTATCCACAATCGGACAATTTCCCTTTCCAATATGTTTATCAAACCAATGCCAAGCTTCTTCATTAATAGGTTCGCCAACAGAACCTAGTACTTTTAACGAACTTAAATCTTTTCCTTTAATGTATTCTAAGCCAAATCCCATCAAACTTCTAATGGCAGTTGGTGCCGTATATAAAATATTTACTTTGAACTTATCTACAACTTCCCAAAACCTTCCTGCATCTGGCCAAGTAGGCACTCCTTCAAATAATACAGTTGTACCTCCAGCACTCAACGGACCATAAATAATATAACTATGACCCGTAATCCAACCAATATCTGCTGTGCAAAAATGCACTTGACCTTGTTGATATTGAAACACATTAACAAAGGTATAATTTGTCCATACCATATAACCAGCCGTTGTGTGGACAACACCTTTTGGTTTTCCTGTTGAACCAGATGTATATAAAATAAACAAAACATCTTCTGCATCCATTTCCTCTGCCGGACAATCAGGATTACCATGTGTTTCTACTTTTTTGATTTCATCTTCCCACCACACGTCACGTCCATTAATCATACTCACTGGTGTGCGAGTCCGTGTACAAACAATTACTTTTTTGATAGTATGATTTCCAACTAAAGCATCATCAATCACACTCTTTAAAGGAATGTCTTTCGCACCACGGTAAGCACCATCGCAGGTAATAATAAATTCTGATTGTGCATCTTCTAATCGATCAGCAATGGCTTGTGCAGAAAAGCCACCAAAAATAACAGAGTGAATAGCTCCAATTCGTGCACAAGCTAAAGTAGCAATAGCAAGTTCTGGAATCATGCCCATATAAATACATACACAATCTCCTTTTTTTACACCATTGTTTTTCAACACATTTGCAAATTGAATTACTTTAAAATGAAGTTCTTTATAAGTTAATACACGATGATGTTCATCGGGATTATTTGATTCCCAAATTATCGCAGGCGTGTTGGCGTTTTTTTCTAAATGTCTATCTAAACAATTCTCAGTGATATTTAATTTCCCACCTTTAAACCATTTTATATTTGGCTCTTTAAAATTCCATTCTAAAACCTTATCCCACTTTTTTTTCCAAGTAAATGTTTCTGCAATGTTTCCCCAAAATTCTTCAGGTTTTTCAAAACTTTGCTTATAATCCTGTTTATAGGATTCCATGGTTTTTATTTGGTACGGATAGCTCATTCTGATTTATTTTTCTATAATAAATGTAATAGTTTAAATGTATTTATTATTCTTATAAATGAGCATGATCTAAATCATCTTAATACTAACTTATAAATTATCAATAAAATAATTGGTAATTTTTTCCATAAGATGTGCCCTATCTTTTCCTAAGACATTATGTTCATGTCCTGGATATAAATAATAATCTAATTGAATCCCTTTATCCACAGCCTTTTTTTGGTAAAGAACGCTATGTTGCAAAACAACCACAGGATCTTGAGCACCATGAATCATTAATAATTTGCCTTTTAATTTATCGACATAATTTAATAAATTATTTTTTTCATATCCATCTTTGTTTTCTTGTGGCGAATCCATATAGCGTTCGGTATACATGATTTCGTAGTAACTCCAATCAATGACTGGTCCGCCTGCGACGCCAACTTTAAACACACCAGGTGTTCGCGTCATCAATGATGTTGTCATAAATCCGCCGAAACTCCAACCGTGTACTCCTATTCTAGAAGCATCAACATAAGATAAGGTCTTTAAATACTCAACACCTTTTAATTGATCTTCCATTTCTTTTGTTCCTAATTGACGATGTGTGGCTTGCGAAAAATCTGCACCTCGGTTATCCGTTCCTCTTCCATCTAATGTAAATACAATAAATCCTTTTTGCGCCATATATTGATACCAAAGTTCACTTCCTGCCATCCATGTATTGGTAACCAATTGCGAATGCGGTCCATTATATAAATAAACAATCACAGGATACTTTTTTGTAGAATCAAAATCAACTGGCTTAACTATGCGAGCATATAAATCGGTTCCTTCATTGTTTTTTATCGTGAATAGATTCCAAGTTCCTAATTTATAATCCTTCACAGGATTTTCAGCTTTGAAAATATTCTTAGCTTTTTTAGTTGCTGTATGAATGATATTGTATTCACGAGGTGTGTTTACATTTGTAAAATTATCGATAACATAATTCCCCTTTTCATCTAACGAACAAGTATGAAATCCATCACCATAGGTTAGTCTTTTAATTTCAGCTGTTTTGATATTCACGCTGTAAAAATCTTGATTAATGGGGCTTTGTTCATTAGCATGAAAAAACAAACGGTCTCCTTTTTCGTCAAAACCATTTTCTTGTTTCACTTCCCATTTCCCCTTTGTGAGTTGCTTCACTAAAGTTCCATTGATTTGATATAAATAAAAATGATTGTATCCATCTTTTCTACTTTGCCAAATAAATTGATTGGCATTATTTTTTAAAAACAACATAGGATGCAAAGGCTCTACATACTTTTCATTTTTTTCTTCAAACAAGGTGTGTATAAAATTTCCTGTCGCAACATCGTATTCGTTTAACTTCATGTGATTTTGTGCACGATTTAGAATGGCAATGTAAACATGCTTTTCATCAGGACTCCATGAAACATTTGTTAAGTATTGTTCTTTTTCGTTCCCTGTTTTTATATAAACGGTTGAATTCGAATTGACATTATAAATTCCTAATGTAACATAATGACTTTGATTACCAGCCATTGGATATTTTATATTTTTATTTTTTGCAGGATGAGTTGTCCAATCAATAATTGGATATTCGGTTACATCCGTTTGGTCCATTCTATAAAAAGCAAGGTAATTTCCTTTCGGACTCCAAAAAGTTCCTTTTGTAATTCCAAATTCATTTTGATGAACATTTTTTCCAGTATAAACAATATTTATGGAGCCATCGGTTGTTACTTGTGTATCTTTTCCGTTTTTAGAAACAAATAAATTAAAATCTTTGCAATACGTATAAGCACCCGTTATAGTTTCTTTTTCGTAAGATTCTAATTCAGTCGGTTCAGCATGTTTATCACTTTCAGAAATAGATTTTTTATCGATGGTGTAAAGTAATTCACCTTTTTTATTTGAAAAATAAAACTGATTGCTATTCTTCCAGCTAATAGCTGTAAAAGCTAATAACGTGTCTTTAGAAACTATTTTTAACTGTGTGTTTAAATCTTTTAATGATAAAAGCGTTTTCGTTTTCCCTGTTTTATTTTCACCAACTTTAATGCTATTATTATCTATAAAAGAAAATTGATTGGAGTTTTTAATAAAAGACAATCCTTGCAATCTTTTTGGTGCTAGGGTTGTTCTACCTTTTAAAAATGCTTCTTGAATGGTAAGCAATTTATTTTGCCCTAAACTAATAAATGAATGAAAGGTAATTATTGCAAGGATTGCAGTTTTTATGTTAAGTTTTAAATACATGCTATTTATTTAAAGGATTATTATTTCTTTATTGAATTATATAAATCTACAATTTGTTTTTTGGTTTCTTGTACCACTTTTAACTCTACATTTAAAGTAGTCACATCCTGATTCTCTTTTTTCAATTTGTCGATTTGCCCATTTAATTTATCTTCTTTTCCTTGCCACACATTCATTAAATTATCTTTTATGACTTTCTGTGCCGCATACTTCACATACTTATTGTCACTCGACGCTAATTTTGTTAATACTTTCGCCCCTTCAATAACGGTTTCAGGCTTAGTACAACGTTTTAAAAATTTACCATATAAATTTCCAAAACTCATTAATTCAAATCCACTAAATTGTTTCTTTATTTTTATAAAATAGGGATGATTATCATCTGTACCTTGTTTAGCATATAAATCCATAATGGAATACATTAAATCTTTTGAGGCTTCGTTTTCTAAAGCCACTGCTTTTTTCATCGCAAGCGTTGGGTTTAAATTAGCAATGGCATCAAATCCTTCAGATACGATGGCATAAGATTGTTCATTCAAGGCTTGCTCATAAATTGCATTCAAGTCCTCTCCTTTGTATTTTAAAGCTAGGGTTTTTAAAGCCAGTGCTCTTACTCGTGTGTTTTTATCCTCATGATATATTCTCACTAATAATGGTTTTAATTCAGCTTCCTTTTCTTTTGCTAGAGTTCCCAAGATGGTGATAGCTTGGCTTCTGATATTTTTCCAAGGATCATTCATGGCAATTTCCATCAATAATGATTGTATTTCTGTGTCATTCGCATGTTCATTAAAGAAAGCCATAGCTTCATCTCTATCTCCCCACAAAGGAGCATTCTTATATTGAAATACTAACTCTTGTTTTGTTTTTGAAAAATCAATTTTTGCTAATAATTGTCTCTCTGCATCAAAATTCACTAAATCAGGCTGTTTATCTAAGGTAAATGTATATGTGTTTTTCGCTTCCTCAATCCAAATTTGTGTTCTTTCTTTTTTACCATCCGCATAAACATCAATAAATACAGGCAATTTATATAAAGGCGCTACTGTTAAATCTTGATTTTGATTAACGGTTACTGTTAATTTTTTTAATGTCCCGTCATATGTTTTTTTAATTTCTAATTCTGGATGTCCTTTAGCAAAATACCATTCATTAAAAAACCAATTTAAATCTTGTCCTGTTACTTCTTCAAATGCCAAACGCAAATCATGCGCTTCGGCAGTTTTAAATTTATTCTTCTCAAGATATAATTTCAATGAAGCAAAAAATGCATCGTCGCCAACGTATTTTCTTAACATGTGAATGATTTGCCCACCCTTATTATAACTAAAGGCATCAAACATGTCTTCGCGCTCATTGTAATCAAAACGAACTAAATCAACTTGTTTTTGTTGCGCTTGGGCAAAATAACCAAATCGTGATTCTGCGGAATGATTATCGGCGGCATCTCTTCCATTTTCAAACTCTTCCCATAAGTATTCGCCGTAAGTTGCGAATGATTCGTTAAGCGTTAAATTACTCCAACTTTCGCAACTTGCATAATCACCAAACCACTGATGAAATAATTCATGAGCAATGGTTCCTTCTCCTTTTGCTCCATCAATGGTTTCACGTGTCGTTTGATAACAAACAAAATCACCATGTAAGGTTGCTGTTGTATTTTCCATAGCACCACTCACATAATCGCGCGCTACAATTTGCGCATATTTTTGCCAAGGATAAGGTGTTCCTAATTTATTAGAATAAAATTCAATCATTTTTTTTGTCTTACCAAAAATAGCTTTAGCATGTTGCTCATATTCTTTTTCAACGTAATAACTAATTTCTTTTCCATTCCAAGGTTCATCAGTCACTTTTTTGAACTCCCCAATTCCCATCATCACTAAATAAGGGGCATGAGGCAAATCCATTATCCAATGATCTGTTTTTGTTCCATCCGTATTTTTTTGTGTATTTACTAAAAGTCCGTTAGATAACGTCGTGTACTTTTCATCAACCGTGATATAAATTTCATTCGTCATTTTTTCAGTTGGATTATCAATGGTTGGAAACCAAGCCGAATTACTTTGTGTTTCACCTTGCGTCCAAATTTGAGGCATTTTATCTTCATCAGCGCCAGTAGGATTAATAAAGTACAATCCTTTGTCATCTGTAATGGCATTGCTTCCGCCAGCCTTTAATTCATTAGGTTTAGAAATATATTCAATAGTAACATAATACGTTTCTTTAGATGTATACTCTTTTCCTAAATCTATTTTAATAGAATCATTCTCATATTTATAGGTGATTGATTTTTCAGTGATAATCTCTTCTACAACGGCAGATTTGGCTCCTTTTTTAATGGACAATTCTTTCAATTGTTTTTCTGTTAATTTCACAGATTTTACTTCCATGCCGCGTGCATTTAAATACAACATGCGCGTTGAATAAAAATAGGGTTTGATTTGCAATTCTGCCTTACCGATAAGCTGTGATTTTTGCCAATCAAAACTCACCCATAATTTCGTATGCACAATGTCACTCAATTTTGTAGGAGTAGCCTGATACACTTCTCTCTCCTTTTTTGTATTAGCTAAGATGTTTACCGTATCTAAATTAATGGATGGTTCATCAGAAGCTGTTGAATTATTTTTTGATGTTTTTTTTGTCGTAGTACACGCTAATGCGAAACAAAAAATAAGCGTTGGAATTACAAACGATTTTGATTTCATAGAGATGGTTTTAAAACGTAAATGTGCAAAAAAATATTTGGTTACTCAAATGAATTGGAAGAACGGTAAATGTATTTGATAAAACCTTTATTTTATTATTTGTAGGTAAGTGTTACGCTTTTAGCTTGAATAGTTAATGTGGCCGTTTTTCCAAAATATACTGGTAAATTTTTTTCAATATGTCCAGCAGGAAATTGAAAACAAACAGGATAATCATAGCCCTTAATGGCATCATGAATAATTTCTTCAGCCGTTTTTCCGAAAGGTATCGGGTTATCTTTCATATCAGACATGCCACCAACAATTAACCCCGCTAAGTTTTTTAATTTTCCCGACAGTTTTAATTGCATCATCATTCTATCTACATGGTATAAATACTCATCTAAATCTTCGATAAATAAAATCTTTCCATCTGTTTGAATATCAAATGGCGTTCCTGATAAGGAATATAGTAAGGACAAATTACCGCCTACTATTTCTGCAGTTGCTTCTCCAACTTTATTATAAGTTGTTATACCATTCGTATTTGTTTGAACTAAATTTCCAAATAATGCATCAAACAAACCTTGCGTAGCCTCTGCATTTTTTGTAAAATTAAGCGGCATCGTAGCATGCAAGGTTGCCATGTTATGAGTATGAAAAGCGTGATGTAAAACCGTAACATCGCTATAACCCACTAACCATTTTGGATATTTTTTGAGTATTGAAAAATCAAGATTTGATAAAAGTCTAACAGAACCATAGCCTCCACGCGCAACAATAATAGCTTTCGCTGTGGGATGATTTAAGGCCCATTGTAAATCAGATTGACGAGCTTCGTCAGTTCCAGCAAACTGATTGTCTATATCAAAAACATGTTGCCCTAAGATGACGTTCAATCCGCGACTCTCAATGATTTTTATAGACGGCGTTAACTCATCTAAACTTATTTTTCGAGCCGTGGCAATTATAATTACATCATCACCTTGTTTTAAATAAGGTGGCGTGATCATTTTTTCTTTTTCTTTTTTAATTTATCCGTTGCCTTATTTTTTTTAGTCGGCTTATCTTCTTTCTTTTTATCCTTTTTCGAACCCTTTACTTTATCCTTCTTCTTTTCTTTTAACTTGTTTTTTTTATCTAGCACTGCTTTATCCTGTTTTGCTTGTTTTTCAGCAAGTTTAGTGTTTTTCAAAAACGTTTTATAATTATTCCAAACTGGTTCGCCATCCGCATGAATATGATACCAAAAAATACCAGATTTAATGCGGTATAAATTCATTTCAGCAATGTCGTATTTTGCTGCCAATTGTTTTAAGGTGAGTTTACGTTTCGGATTCCATAACTCAGTTTTAAGTTTCATTACTTTTGCATCACTTAATTTTTTAGCCATTGCACCTGTGCGGATGCGTTTTGAGATAGCATCTGTTACAGTTGGATTGTTTTTATTGTGTTCTGATTGTTGTGCCTGAGTAGCCCATTTTAAATTAGACACATGGTTGTTTGATTTATCATGATCTAAGTGTAACACAAATGTATACTTCGCATTTGGTCTCTTCAAAAAATAATTCGCTACTTCGCGGTGCGGAAACAAAGCCGTTGAACGCTTATTAATTCGTATGGTTGTGACAGGAAATCCATTATTATTCGCAAAGGAAATTAGATGTTTATCCTGCAAAGATTTTTGATAAGAACACATGTTGCCAAAATTAGAAATAGCATAATTTTTGGTTGTTTTTCCTTTTAAAGCTGTAATTTGTTTCCAAATTTCTTTCGAATTTGATGCCATATTTTTTTAGTTTAATGTTATCTTTACACAATTTTACACTTTATTTTTTATTTTTCATATATGATGGTCCCAACTTATAAACGCACACTTGTTACTTCCGCTTTACCTTATGCCAATGGACCTGTTCATATTGGGCATTTGGCGGGTTGCTATTTACCTTCCGATATTTTTGTTAGATACAAAAGGAGCAAGGGCGAAGACGTTATGTTTATCTGCGGTAGCGACGAACACGGTGTTCCTATTACCATTAAAGCAAAAAAAGAAGGCATTTCACCTCAAGATGTGGTAGATAAATACCATAAAATGATGGGCGACTCCTTTAAAGAATTTGGAATTTCATTTGATATTTATTCGCGTACATCAAGTAAAACGCATCATGAAACGGCTTCTGATTTTTTTAAAGTACTATACGATAAAGGTGTTTTTACTGAAGAAATAACTGAACAATATTATGATGAAGAAGCCAAACAATTCTTGGCAGACCGTTACATCACAGGTACTTGTCCTAAATGTAGCAATCCAAATGCGTATGGCGATCAATGTGAACAATGTGGGTCAACCTTGAATGCGACTGAATTAATAGATGCAAAATCAACCTTAAGTGGAAGTAAGCCGGTTTTAAAAGAAACTAAAAATTGGTTTTTACCATTAGATAAACTGCAACCAAAAATTCAAGCTTACTTAGATCAACATAAAGATTGGAAATCGAATGTATACGGGCAATGTAAAAGTTGGTTAGACAGTGGAGATGGTTTACAACCAAGAGCCATGACACGTGATTTGGATTGGGGCGTACCCGTTCCTGTAAAAGATGCGGAAGGAAAAGTATTGTATGTGTGGTTTGATGCACCGATAGGGTATATATCAGCTACGAAAGAATTACGTCCTAATGATTGGGAATTATATTGGAAAGACAAAGAAACACGACTCATTCATTTTATTGGAAAAGATAACATTGTTTTTCATTGCATCATTTTTCCTGCCATGTTAATGGAACACGGCGATTTTATTTTAGCTGATAATGTGCCTGCTAACGAATTTTTAAATTTAGAAGGCGATAAAATTTCTACCTCACGCAATTGGGCTGTTTGGTTGCACGAATATTTAATTGATTTTAAAGATAAGCAAGATGTATTGCGTTATACACTTTGCTCTAACGCACCCGAAACCAAAGACAATGATTTTACGTGGAAAGATTTTCAAACAAAAAATAATAGTGAGTTAGTGGCTATACTCGGTAATTTTGTAAACCGTACCTTAGTGTTAACGCATAAATTTTACAATGGATCAGTACCACATGCTGAAACATTTACAAAAGAAGATTTACTGGTATTAGAACAATTAGCGTCCTTTCCAGATAAAATTTCGGGAGCTATCGAACATTTTAAATTCCGAGAAGCATTGTCTGAAATGATGAACCTAGCTCGCTTAGGAAATAAATATTTAGCCGAAACAGAACCTTGGAAATTGATTAAAACAGATGAGCAACGTGTGAAAACGATTATGAACATTGCTTTACAAATCACTTGCAATTTAGCCATTGTGAGTGAGCCATTTCTTCCGTTTACATCTGCTAAATTATTTGCCATGTTAAATATGCCAACTTTAAAATGGCATGCAGCTAAACAAACAACTAACATGGCGGCTGAACATACCATCAACAAAGATGAATTATTGTTTGCTAAAATTGAAGACGCTGAAATGGAAGCGCAAATTAATAAGTTAGCTGAAAGTAAAAAAGCTATTACTTCGACAGGCTCAGCAACCGCAACAAGCTCAGCAACCGAGATAAGCACAGTAGAACCAAGCAAGCCAGAAACAAGTTTCGAAGATTTTAGTAAAATGGATATCCGCACAGGTACCATTTTAGAAGCAGAACGCGTGCCTAAAACAGATAAATTATTGAAATTAAAAATTGATACAGGTATTGACCAACGGACTGTTGTAAGTGGCATTGCTGAATATTATAAACCTGAAGATATTATTGGACAGCAAGTGAGTATACTTGTTAACTTAGCTCCTCGACATATCAAAGGCATTGAAAGCAGAGGCATGATTTTAATGGCTTCAAATAGTAATGGAGAATTGAGTTTTATTAACGCATCCAAAACCAATTTCAATAATGGCTCAGAAATTAAATAAACTTTGTTTTCTTTTTTTTATTCTATTAAATGTAAAAACGTATGCGCAGAATGATGGTGTAAAAAAACCAGCATACAAAGATTATAAAAACGATACAGCGTTTAAAGATTTTAATAAACTCCGACATAAGGTGGCTTATGCTCAAATAAATTTATTAAAAAAAGGAGCTTTGTTGGTTCGCTTAAAAACAAATAACCGTGCCATTACAAAATTAAAAGCTGCTGGAAACATAGATTTAGCAACCAACTTAGCAAAAGAAACAGAATTGGAAAACAAAATTGTGATGAGCGCTTATAAAAAAGAGTTTGATTTTTGTCCTGTTTATTTTTTCTATTCTGAATCATCCGACTCAGTTCGTAAAAATAATTTAACTGGTATTTTTGTTGATTCTACTTTAAACATCAATCTCGCAATTGTTTGCAATGCAACGTTTTTTTTAATAGCCGAACAAGATGGTATTTATAATTCCTCACTCGGTATAATTCCTGAATCATTTGCCAAGCAAGCCTCCGAAAACGGAAGTTATGGAAGAGATGCCGGCATTGTGATGAAAAATAAGTATTTTTTACAACTCAACAAACCATTTCCTTTTTTTCAAATTAAAGCAGGCGTAGCAAGTCATAGTATACTAAACGAGGATGGATTGTATACAGATATTGCCGATATTTTAAAACTTTATAGAAAAGTAAGTAGAAACGCGGGCGACTACAAACGCATGAAAAATTACAGAGGCATTGTGGCAGCATATAACCGTAAGTTACAATCCTTTTACGATGAGCATTTAGGAGCAGAGGTAACGGCTGAGATAAAAGAGTTTGTTTATTAAAACTCAGCGATAATAGTTTGTGAGCCTTTTACCACATCTCCAATTTTCACTTTTAATTTAGCGTCGAGTGGTAAATATAAATCAACACGAGAGCCGAATTTAATAAATCCCATTTCTCCACATTGTGTTGCTGCATCACCTTCTTTGCTATACATCACAATACGGCGAGCTAAAGCGCCAGCCACTTGTCTAAATAAAATAGAAGTTCCATTATCGTGTTTTACAACAACGGAGGTGCGCTCGTTTTCTGTACTTGCTTTTGGCAATGATGCAACTAAAAATTTGCCTGCATGGTATTTTGCATAAGTTACAATCCCTGCAATAGGATAACGATTTACGTGCACATTAATGGGCGACATAAATATGGACACTTGAATGCGCTTATCTTTAAAATATTCGTCTTCATTTGTTTCTTCGATCACTACCACTTTGCCATCAGCAGGCGCTACAATCGCATTTGTATTAATGGTATGAATACGAGTTGGATGCCTGAAAAATTGAACTACTGTAAGTAATAAAGATCCTGAGAGAATATAAGCAAACCAGATGGCAACAGAAGATTCAGGAAAAATGAGTTTAGCAATACTAATCATGATAGTGCTAAATAAAATAGTAATTAATAATGTAGGATAACCTTCTTTGTGAAATTTCATATATCTAAATTAGTGTGATCAAATTTTAAGTCGTAAAAATACACTTATTTTACTTTTAGCCAATACGTTGTTCGGCCTAATAATGAAAAACCAATGTAGCCTCTCACATTTAAATTCCCTTTTTCATCCATCGTAGCTTTACAACTGTATGTTTTACCATTATTAGGATCATAAATAGTGCCACTATGCCATGTATTATTTTCAAACATAAAATCTTTTAAAATTTCCTTGCCGCGCAAAGATTTTTTTCGTTCCAACTCATCAGGATTATTTAAATCAAGATTAGCGTTGGGACGAATCCAAATTAACTTACCGTAATATTTTGCGTTTCTTTTTGTAACCTCAACAATGCCCTCGTTATTTGCTGTAACGTATTTTCCTATAATAGCATCAGCGCTAATTGTTTGAGAAAAACACCATTGGCTAATAAATAGCCCTAAGATTAACATAGTTTCTTTGATTTTCATATTTCTGAGGTTTATAGTCTAAAAAACTAATTTATAATTAATTTTCGAATTAAAATTTTGTTGTTTTCAGTGCAAATATGAAGGCTATAAACGCCAACCTCAAAACTAGTTGAGATATTCATTTCTGAATTGTTTGATTCGACAAATAGAACTTCTTGCCCTAAAAAATTATACATTTTTACGGATTTTAATATTGTATTTTTTAATGTAATTGTAATGTTATCCTTTGCCGGATTTGGAAATACTACAACAGTTTCATCATTATCAGACTCATATATACTCACTACATTCGAAGCTTTCCAAGTTTCGTTAAACCTAGCAGTTGATGAAACACCAGTAGTTATGTAAAAAGAACTATTCCCAACAAATGCCATGCAGCCTTTACGTGGAATGCTTGTAAATGAATTCAATAAAAAAGTAGAAAAATTGGACAGATCTATTTTTTCGAAAGAGTTGTCTATAAATCCTAAACTATCCGCTCCTCCAAATAAATATCCAAAA
>JBIISW010000130.1:0-6839 GCA_044340865.1 Bacteroidia bacterium
AGATAATTCTGATGAATCCGATAATGATATCGTTTTAGAATATTGCATGTAACCTTGCACACGATTGGTTTCTAAATTTATCTTTGTTTTTACAACGTCTAATAAATTTATTTCATTGGGATTGTATGGACTTACATAACCAGCAGAATCAATGGTTCGCCATTCACTTAATTTATCTTGAATGATTTCATGTTGGAAACGAGCACCCCAGGTAAACTCACTATTTTTTGAAATATAACGTGTTCCTTTATGTTCAACGTTCATCACGGTGGCATCAATTCGGTTTCGTCCGAAATTTAAAAATGTACCAACACCACGATTGAAAGCTACTTGACCAAAATTATCTTTACCAAAATCCGCTTCTAACTGATCGATGTAATACTGTCCTTGAACATTAAAATGCTCTTGCTCTTGCGCATGGTAAGCCGATGTTATGAGTTTTAATTTAGTTTTTGGATTAGGTCGATACGTTGTGGAAACGCCTCCCATAAATGTATTGTAGCTTGTTTCTTCTCGGCCATCAAAATAAATTTTTAAACTCACAGCATTATTAACTGTACCAAAGGTTGTTTCTCTAGTTTCAGGAATTACCGTATATTTATTACTGGCAATATTTCCTAAAACCTCAACACTCCATTTTTCGTTTAATGTAACCGTGATAAACGTTTGCACATCATAAAAACGTGGGCGGTATTCGCCTTTGGTATCAAGCCCTTTTAATAAATACGAATTGGATTTATAACGGGAACCTAAACTCCATGCTACAACTCTGTTTTTTGAAACGCCTTCTAAATGCATGGCTCCACCTAATAAACTGCCACTTACACCACCTGCAAATTTCAATGGTTTTTTATACGTAATATCTAACACAGACGACATTTTATCTCCATATTTGGCTTCAAATCCTCCTGCCGAAAAATTAATATTGCTCACCATATCTGGATTTGCAAAACTCAATCCTTCTTGTTGGCCACTACGTGCTAAAAACGGACGATACACTTCAATATCATTTACGTAAACTAAATTTTCATCAAAATTTCCTCCTCTTACTGAGTAACCACTTGTTAATTCATTATTACTACTGACACCAATTTGTGTTTTGATTAATCCTTCAATACCACCACCAACATTGGGAATGTAAAAGAAATTTTTCGGATCGATATGAACTGATTCGGTTGTGCGATTCTCAGCCACAATTTCAATCACTTGAAATTCTTTGGCATCTAAAGCCGCATTTAAAATTATTTTTTCGTCGGGCTTAGCACGTATTTTTTTATTGAGTTGCTTATAACTCATATTGTAAACCGAAATCGTAATGTCTTTATTGGCTGGAATGACTAACGTGTAATTTCCTTTTTTATCAGATACGGTTATTTTTGAGCCATCTTCTAAAACCGCAATTTGAACATCTTGCACAGGATCACCATCAGCATCTTTAACCACACCAGAAATGGTAGCCGTTTGACTCAACCCAAGGATGGAAGCCAACATAAATAAATAGGTATATATGTTTCTGTGTAACACGTGGTTTATAACGAATGTAGATAGTAAATATTGTTAAAGAAACTCAATCCGTTTTAAAATTTACAAGTTAAAATTCTTTTGTGCTTGCATCGCAATTTCATTGCCATACGCTAAAGAAGCAGTAGCTGCTGGCGATGGCGAATTAATCACGTGCATCGAATTTCCTTTAAACTCAATTTTAAAATCATCTTCCATATTTCCTTGGCCGTTTAAGGCCATGGCTCTAATACCGCAACGATCAGCAGGCACAATGTCATCCATTTGCAAATCAGGAATTAATTTGCGTAATCGATTTAAGAAATACGTTTTACTAAAGGCACCGCGGTATTCGTCTAAACCAAAACGCCAATGTTTTTTAAAGAACTTCCAAGTTCCCATAAAACCAAAGGCTTCCAAGGTATCTTTTAAATTAAAAGCCGTTTTACTATAGCCTTCGCGGTCAAATACAAATACGGCATTTGGGCCACACTCTACTCCACCTTTAATCATGCGCGTGAAATGAACACCTAAGAAGGGAAATTCAGGATTAGGAACTGGGTAAATTAAATTCTTAACTTTTTGTCTGCCTTTTTCTGTTAAATCATAGTAATCACCTCTAAAACCAACAATGGCAGAATCTGTTTTTACCTGATCTTTTTTTGTAATTCTATCAGCTTGTAAACCGGCGCAAGAAATAACATATTTGGCATTAAACGTTCCTTTCTCGGTAACAACATCGGTTGTAATACCTTTTTTTATAAAATCAATGACTTTATGTTCCGTTAATACTTTGCTACCGTTATTTTTCGCATGAATGAGCTCCACGTATTTGCGCGCTACATCAGCATAATCAATAATACCTGTGCATGGTACCCAAATACCCGCAATGCCAGTGCAATAAGGTTCAATTTCTTTAATACGTTTAGCGTCAATCAATTCAATGCCTTCAACGCCATTTGCCACACCATTATTAAATACTTTGTTCATGTGAGCCAACTCGCTTTCTTCAGTGGCTACAATGATTTTACCACACAAATCAAATGGGATGTTATGTTCTTTAACAAAAGCCATCAATTCTCTTCGGCCTTCCACGCATTTTATTGCCTTGTAAGAACCTGGTTTGTAATAAATACCCGAATGGATTACGCCTGAGTTATGACCCGTTTGGTGGGCGGCTACTTCTTTTTCTTTTTCTAAAACTAAGATGGTTAAATGTGGATGATGTTGATTGAGTTTAAAAGCGGTTGCTAAACCCACAATTCCGCCACCAACAACAATTATATCAAAATTTGTATTGCTCATTTAAAAAGGATTGTAATTTTGCGTCAAATATACCAATTTAGCACTTAATTTTACTAATACTATCCAATAATGAAGATAATTTGCATAGGCAGAAATTACGCCGAACACGCCAAAGAAATGAAAAGTGAAGTTCCTACTGAACCTGTGTTTTTTATGAAACCAGACACAGCTTTACTCAAAGATAATGAGCCTTTTTATTTTCCTGATTTTACAAACGATTTGCATCACGAAATTGAAGTGGTTTTAAAAATATCGAAAGTAGGTAAACACATTGCAGAAGCCTTTGCTCACAAGTATTACGAAGAACTTAGTGTGGGTATTGACTTTACAGCGCGCGATGTACAAGCACAATGCAAAGCAAAGGGTTTACCTTGGGAAAAAGCAAAATCATTTGATGGCTCTGCTCCTATTGGAAAATTTGTAAAGAAAAGCGAATTAGGCGATTTACAAAACTTACACTTTGACCTCAGCATCAATAACGAACTACGACAAAAAGGAAACACAAACGATTTATTATTTTCGTTTGACAAAGTGATTGCTTATGTGTCGCAATTTGTAACACTTAAAGTAGGCGATTTAATTTTTACTGGCACACCCGAAGGTGTTGGCCCCGTTGCCATTGGCGATAAACTAAAAGGCACACTGAATAGTGTTGAACTATTTTGTTTTGAGGTAAAATAAACTCGTGTTATAAAAGCCTCTTCAACCATCATTGAAGAGGCTTTTTATTATATTTGATTTTTGCGTTACGATTTGACTACCTCAGGCATCAGTTTTAAAAGTTCAGACATCAGAATTGATGGCTGAGTGACTCGAAGCCACAAAAAAACCCGATTAATTTTAATCGGGTTTTTTTATTGAATGTAAATTTAAAACGCTTAGTATTTTATTAATCTCTGCGATTTAGTATTTATTCCTTGTTTCACAACTACATGATAAATAGCATTAGAAGGCAATTTACTTCCAATAGTTACATTACTAATATCTGCTTTATGAACAGACTTAGATTCAACGATATGTCCGAGCATATCATAAATCTCCACAACAACCTCTTCGTCATTGTCAGAAAAAATAGTGATATTAAATGCTTCAACAGTTGGATTTGGATATAATACAACATCAAAATCGTTCATTAATTGTTGTTTATTTTGATTAGCACTTCTGAATGAAGAATAGGCACAATCACTGACAACAAAACTATTTGATGTTAGAGTTGTACTATTATTAAGTGTAACCGTTACTGTATAAATTCCTGGCATATTTACAGAAATAATAGAGTTAGTAGATCCATTTGACCATAAGTAACTACTAATGTTAGTGTTATTCAGTAATGATAATGTGGTAGATGAACCAGAACAAATTTCGTCGTTACCAATAATAACAGCACTTGCGTTAGCACAATCATAATAGTTTAATGCAATATCATCTATTAAATTTCCACAACCTGAAGTATATCCAGTAAGGGCTTCAAATTTAACTCTTACGAGTGTTTGAGTAGAATCACAAATATAGTTCGCGGCAATTTTTTTCCACACATTGTGTGTTGCTGTTGCTGTAAATGTGTAGATATTAGCAGATGTTAATGGATTATAAAGTGTAACCTTAACCGATTCATTAGCAGAAGTTCTTCCTCTGTACATGAAACTTAACTGAAGCGTTTTTCCAGAAACCACATTTACATCCTGATAGATTTTACCATATGTGCTGCCATTTAATTCAATGTATTGACTTCCGTTTGGAATAGAAATACCTAACACATTTTTATGAATTTCTATTTTATTTCCATCCACTATGTTCGTCCAATTAGGCACAGAAACTGTATTCCAAGGTGATGTTAAAGCCGGATTTTCAAACGAACCATTTAATAATAAATTAGCTGAAGTTGGGCAATAACTTGCAGCACATGTATAAGAATTTACGGTAAGCTCTTTTACTATGTTACATCCATTCGTAGTTGAAATAGTTACAGAATATGTACCAGAACTTGTTACGTTTAATGAAGCTGTGGTAGCTCCATTATTCCAAAGGTAAGATGTACCGCCAATTGCCGTAAGCACGTTTGACGTACCTGCACAAAATGCAGTAGAACCATTGATTGTAGCATAAGTTGCAAAATCATAAACTGTAAATGGTGATGAAATACTTGTTGTACCATTTGCAAAAATTACTTTTACAAAATAATTACCTGGTGCGTTCACAGAAATCGTAGGTGTGGTAGCACCATTGCTCCATAAATAACTTACCGCGTTGGTAGTATTTGTAACACTTAAAACAGAAGATAAACTCGAATTACAAATGTATTGGTTTCCCAAAACAGCCACTGCATTAGGGCCACAATCTAAATAATTTAAGATTACATTATCTAAATAATTCCCACTGCCTGGATACAGAGATTGAATTGTTTCTAATCGAACTCGCACTTTTGTTTGATTCGATGCGGTAACATAAGAGCCTGTTATTTTTTTCCAAATACCAAAAACAGCCGTAACATCAAAGCTGTAAAAATTACTGTTGTTTATTGGGTCAGAAAGTGTTACACGTAGTTTCTCAGCACCAACTGCATTTACTCTGGCTCTGTGCACAAAACTTAAGTCTAAAGATTTGTTTGGTAAAACCGAAACATCTTGATGGATATTTCCTCTGTTGTTAGCATTTAGCTCGATGTATTGTATTCCATTTGGTGAGGGAATCCAACAACCTGCACAATATAAATTAGCACCATTGATTTCAATTTTATTTCCATCTGCTGCATTAGTCCAAAATGGCATTGTTTCCAGTCCATAATAGCCATTTTTAGGAGGATTTTCAAATGAACCATTTTGTAATAAATTATTAGTTGTTGGGCAAATTGGTGTACAATAATTTGCATTGATTGTTACAAATGAATTTGCTTCGCAACCATTTTCATTTACTGCCGTTAAAGAATAATTACCACTTACATTAGCAATGATAGTTTGGGTAGTAGCACCATTGCTCCATAAATAAGTTGAACCACCAGTTGCTGTTAAAGTTGTTGATTCGCCAAAGCAAAAAGAAGTTCCTTTAGTTGATAAAATAGAAGTCGTAAATGTTTCTGGATCATCTAAAGTCAATGTTTTTATAACATCACATCCATTGGCATCAGTTACGGTAAATGTATGAATACCTGCATACAAACCAATTGATGAAGGAGAAATACTATATGGAGCGGTTCCATTAGTTACTGTTAATGTAGCGTCTGTAGTTGCTCCGTGACATGCAATAGTGCCCGATGAAATGGTTGCTATTGGATTTTCGAGAACTGTAAAAACACGTGTTACCATGCAACTAGGGTAAGATGAGTTAGGCGAATAAGTAACAGTATAAATGCCAGCTGTAGATCCCGAGGCATCAATTTGTCCAGTCGTGACATTTAAAGCTAATCCGCTTCCACTTGAAAATGTTCCACCTACAGGACTAAATGTTGGTGTTACATCATTACCAGCTTGGCAAACGCTTGTACTAGGATAAACTAAAGTTGGGTTGCACGTATAACAACCTTCTAAAGTTAATACCATTGAGCATAAGGCATCAGGGCTATTTGGACTTTGATCGCTTACTGTAAATGTAACTGTATGATTTCCATTACCCAAAGAACTCAATAAAGTTCCTGGAGCAGGACTTTGAGAAATAGTAAAACTGCAATCATCAAAAACAGACAGTTGGGAACGGTAATCAGGTAAAACACCAGAGCAAGAGGTTATTGTTTGGTTAGATGCACACGTCGCAATAATAGGCGCATTTGTTTCGTTTGAGCAATTTACAGAAATAGAACAACCTGCAATTTGACCAGAACATACAACACTTGTAGAAGAAGTCGCAGTTAAATTATTTCCACCTGGAACTGTGCCTGAATAAGAATAATTATTTCCGGAAATTCCATCAGTATTTGGTGTGGTTTGCTTTGTACCCGAATTAGTAACAACTAATTGAGAACTTGTTAAACCAGAATTCCAAATATTCTTTCCATTAGTTGTTCCCATATCATTTCCGAAATTACAATTGTTAACTGTAAC